>JAYSYI010000155.1:0-6451 GCA_043727665.1 Limnoglobus sp.
CGATCTTGTTAGCCCGACGCGCCAGCGAGGAAAACCCACAAAACGCAATACGCCATCGTACCATCAAAGCGAAAATGAAACATCGAAGGGATCCTCGCAAAAGGGAGTGTGTTCTCGCTCACCACTTGATGAAATGGCTGGCGCGGCGTTAGGCGTCGGCTTCCCAACTTGCCCGGCCCCGCACCCCAAAGTGCCGCCCGAATCGCTCGGCGATCTCCTGCACGGCCCCGGTACACAGCCCGTTCCCGGAGTCGCCCGTGTCGAACGCGAACCGGCAGTACGACCCGGACCCGGCTGGCCATTCCTCGTCGTCGGCCACGAAGTCGATCTGCACCCACGGCGGGTCGGCGATACCGAGCGGCCCGGCCAAAGCCGCTTCGCGGTCGAGGTCGGCCGGGGTCGACTCCAGCATCCGAGCGAGCGACAGCGGAAGCCCGAAATAGCAGCTAACGACACGCCCCGTCAGATCGGACCGAGGCTTCACGTCGAGCCGTGCCCCGGGGAGCGTCGCGACGACGGCTCGGGCGACGGCCTCGATTTGAGCCATATCGAGTTCGGCCCACGGAAGCCGGTAGATCACGCCCCAACTCATACGCCCCTCCTGCCGCCGAATAATTTACTAAGCCACGGCCCTTGATGCGATGCCCTTCGTAGTAATCCAAAGCCTCCCGCAACTCGACCAACACTTCCTCAACGGGCCGACCGACCGCGCTGCCTCTGCGAATCTCGGTCACACGGCGAGCGATCTCAATCCGCCAACTGAAACGGATACTCCCTGCAAAGGCGAAAACCTCTTATTCTGGTAGCCGCAGGCTTTAGCCTGCGTTTGCCACGAGCAATCGCTGAGGGTCGTGGTGAGTCTGCGAAACACGACGATTCGTACGCCCGAAATGAAGGTTTTGTGCGGATCGCGTCGCGTCTCGAAGACTCGCCACGACTGATTTTCTAGGGTTGTTTCCCCCGCGCAGGCTAAAGACCTGCGGCTACCGGAATAATACAAAATTGATACGTCGAGCCATCTGAAAAGGTATCACACTTTGCCGCGCCGAGTCTAAAACTTCGGCCGCTTGTATGGGGCGAGTCTCCACTCGACTCGGTCAGTACCTCGCAGCATCGTCACGATCCACTTGCGGCCGTCCTTGCGGTAACGGCCGGTTAGGTGGATCGGCCATTTGTCATCCTGTGTCTGGTCCAAGGATCGCTGGATTTCCGCAGAGGTCAATCGATGGTCGTCGAACGACTGTCCGGGGTAGATCGGCGGCAGCGGTTGCGGATCGTAGCGAACGGAGAACGCTTCCGTAGCCGGATCGGCCGCGTACTTCCCATGCAACGTCGCGCGTTTCGTACGGATGCTGAAGTGCCCATTGGGGTCGAAGCTGACCCACAGCCAATCGCCGCCCAGGGCCGGGTCTGAAGCGGGCTTTTCGTCGATCGTTGCAGCCTCGACCAACCAGTCGCCGACGATGGCTTTCTGGCCGCCGGCCGGGCCATTCATAATCGTTGTGAACAGCCAAAACATCCCGGCGACGCCTGCCGCGAAAATTATGGCACGCACACCACCTCGCGGCTCGGGCGTCGTATTGTCCCAGAAGCACGCCTTCAAGGCCGGGAACTCGCCGGCGAGCAGGTACAGATTCAACGCCAACAGCACCAGAGAAAGGACCAGCGTGTCCGGGCCGAGGGGGTACCCGAGGTTTATCACAGCGATGTTGGCCGTGATTGGCAAACTGACGGCAGTTCCGAGGCGTGCGGTGCGGTCGAACGTCAAAAGGGCGGCCGCGAAGATTTGCCCGATGGCGATAAAACCGCTGTAAAGCGGAGAGTGGGCGAAGAAGGCCCACGTCAGATCCATGCCGCTCAAGTCGGCGACCGGCGTATCGAGCAGGTAACCGGGGATCACGAACTGGGCACCGGTAAACTTCGCAGCGGCGTACATCACGAAGGCGAGCGCCAGCACGCCCCGCGCCGCCAAGCGGCACCAATACCCAACGCGATTATGGGCGGAAGCGGATGACATCAAGGAACCCCAACAAGCTGGATAACGGGCGGTATACCAACATGAGACGACAGCCACCGGTGTCTGTCTCAGTGGAAAAGACCGCAGTGGTCGGCTGGAGTCGAATGTTCTGCGCTCGGTTGTGGCGCAAGTGGCATGTGAGGCTTTAGGTTTTTGGTATTCTATTCGACTACATTCGACTTCCAATAAATGTGTCAAACGTCGAAGCCGCCGTAACCGGATTTTGTGGGATTTCGAACTCCCACGGACGGTCGTCTGTGGGCTTTCGTTGACGCGCCCACACGATTTCGCAAAGTCACACAGTTCTAGACGATTTGACGTAAGTCGGAATTATGCGGTGTGCACGGATGCCCCCAAAAGTGTCTCGAAATGACACCAAAATGTCGCACAATGACATCAAAAAGGCGCATCCGGTCGATTTTTGGTCGCATAATGACGCGAAACGGTCGGTACTTACGGCGAGTAATTGACCCCCGATTCTCTCCGTAACCTACGATAACAGTGTGAGTTACGGCAAATAAACTCAAAACGGATCAGATATTCGCGATGGAAAAATGGCGTTTTGAAACGAAAAAACACACTAAAACACGATTTTAGAGTCTCCGCAATTCGGACTTACGTCGATTCAGACCCTCCCTTTTGGATGCCCCGGATCCCGATATACTTCGAATATGGCATTCGTTCGCTTCGCAAATGGCACCGTTTACGACCCCGCCAACGGCATCGCTGGCACGGTCTGCGATCTCTGGGTTCGCGATGGCCGATTCACAACTGCACCCGAAATTGGCACCGTACCAGATCGTACTTACGACCTAACGGGCCTCGTGGTGATGCCGGGCGGCGTCGATATGCACGCTCACATTGCTGGGCCGAAAGTCAATGTCGCCCGCAAACTCCGCCCCGAAGATCGCCGCGATTCGCCTCCACTACGCCGCACGAACTTGCTGCGTTCCGGCACGCTAGGCAGCACGCCGACGACGTTCGCAACCGGGTATCTGTACGCGGGCCTCGGCTACACCACGGTGTTCGATGCCGCGATTCCGCCACTCGGTGCCCGGCACACGCATGAAGAGTTTCACGACACTCCGGTGATCGACAAAGGCTTTTTCGTCCTCACGGGGAACAATCATTACATCATGCAGCAGATCGCGAAAGGCGAGTCCGAACGGCTACGGCACTTCTGCGGCTGGCTGTTGCACGCCACACGCGGTTATGCACTGAAAGTAGTCAATCCCGGTGGCGTCGAGGTTTGGAAACAAGGCCATAACGGCATGGCGGGCTTCGAAGACACCGTACCGGGTTTCGGCGTCACGCCACGCGACATCGTGCGAAACATCGCCCGTGCCGCCGACGAACTGAAGTTGCCCCACGCCGCACACATCCACTGCAATCAGCTCGGAATGCCAGGAAACTGGACGACAACGTTGGACACGATGGTCGCCGTCGACGGCAGTCGCGGGCACTTTACGCACATTCAGTTCCATAGTTACGGTGGCGGCCCGGACGACCAAGGTACGTTCTGCTCGAAAGTGCTGCAGTTGGCGGAATACGTGAATTCGCACCCGAACATTACGGTCGATGTCGGCCAAGTCGTGTTCGGCGAAACGACCTCAATGACTGGCGATGGCCCGCTCGGGCATTTTCTGCACAAAGTGACGGGGCGGAAGTGGTTCAACGGCGACACCGAGTGCGAAGCCGGTTGCGGAATCGTGCCGATCACTTACAAGGAAAAGTCGTTCGTTCACGCGCTGCAATGGGCAATTGGCCTCGAATGGTACTTGCTGGTGAACGATCCCTGGCGAATCGCGATGAGCACCGACCACCCGAACGGCGGGTCGTTTCTCGCGTATCCGGAGATCATTGCGCTACTCATGTCTCGCGATTTGCGGCGAGAAATGCTGAAACGCTTGCCCGAGCGAATCCGCGAACGCTGCACGTTGCACGACCTCGAACGCGAATACACGCTGTCGGAAATCGCGATTATCACCCGCGCCGGTCCGGCACGAATGCTGGGTTTGTCGCACAAGGGCCATCTGGGTATCGGTGCCGATGCGGACATCACCGTTTACACGCCGAACAGCGACGTTCAGACGATGTTCGCGTTGCCGCGATTCGTCTTCAAAGCGGGCGAATTGATCGTCGAGCACGGCGAGATTCGCCGCGTGCCATATGGCCCCGCACTTTGCGTCGAACCGGCCTACGACCCGACGATTCTGCGTCACGTCGAGCCGTGGTTCGAGGAACATTACGCGATGCGTTTCGCGAGTTACCCCGTTGGCGACGAGTACCTCAGCCGCGGCCTGCATGTCCAGGCTGTACGGTAACTCGCCCGATTCCCATTCATTACCATCGATTAGGAGGAGCGAAACGATGGCAGCCAAGAAGCCCACCTCAGCGAACGCAGCGGTGATGGCCGCAGTCGAGGCGAAAGCCAAGAACCTGATCGAAACCGTGCTGAAGCCCAAACACGTATTGCCGCCGATCACCGAGCGGTTCAACTACATCTCCGACATCGGAGCGAAGTGGGTCCCGAAATTACTTCCACTTCATCGCGACATACACCTGCCCTGGCCCGAACGCACTTTCGCCCACGTTCGAAGCGAAATTCGTCCGGATGGAACCACTCAGCAACACCACGTTCGCCCTGTCCGCGATGCGCCAGACCGGGCAATGAGTCGGCGTTCACGTCGCGCTTTCGCTAGACGAGTGCATGAAATCCATCCAAGACGAGGAGTGGTTTACGCCGTGAGTAGCCACTCCTCCTCCGTCATGGTTTGCCCTCTGCGTTTGCCTTCCGCTTGGCGGCGATCTCGGCCATGCGTGCCGCGATGATCGCTTCGTGGCCGCGGTCGGTGGGGGTGTAATACGTCACATCGGCGGGGATGTATTCTTGTTCGACCCAGCCGCCTTCGAAGTTGTGCGCGTACTTGTACCCGACGTGGCCAAACTGCTTCGCGCCGGCGTAGTGGGCGTCCCGCAGGTGCTTGGGCACGGGGAGTGTGCGGCCTTCTTTCACGTCTTTTTGGGCGGCACCGATCGCTACCGTACAGGCGTTCGATTTCGGTGCGGTCGCTAAATAGCAGACCGCGTGAGAGAGGTTTAACACGCACTCCGGCAGGCCGACACGCTCGACGGCATCCCATGCGCCGTTCGCGACAAGTAGTGCCATCGGGTCGGCGTTGCCGATGTCTTCCGATGCGAAAATCACGAGCCGCCGCGCGACGAATCGCGGATCTTCGCCCGATTCCAACATGCGGGCCAGCCAGTAGGTCGCTGCTTGCGGATCGCTGCCCCGCAAGCTCTTGATGAACGCCGAGGCCAGATCGTAGTGCGAATCGCCGGTCGGATCGAAATCGAGAACCTTGCGTTGAATCGAATCTTGCGCCAGTGCGAGATCGAAGAGAATCGTCGTGGTTTCGGGGCGTGCGTTTTCGATCGCCAACGACGACTTCACGCCGATCTCGATTGCCATCAGCGCACGTCGGGCGTCGCCATCGCAAATCTCGGAGAGGAAGCTCAGCGCATCGTCGGTAATTGTCACGGGCGTCTTGCCGAGGCCGCGTTCGCTGTCGGCGAATGCGCGAGTAATAACGGTCTTCGTATGTTCGCGCGAAAGCGGTTCGAGCGTGAAAATCTGGCTGCGTGACAAGAGCGGCGTGTTCACCGCGAAGAATGGGTTTTGCGTCGTCGCGCCGATCAAAATGACGATGCCATTCTCGACATCGGGCAGCAATACGTCTTGCTGCGAACGGTTGAAGCGATGGATTTCATCGAGGAACAGGATCGTCCGTTCGCCGTCGTGTTCGAGCCGCGAACGGGCTTCGGCGAGTACATCGCGAACGTCCTTGATACCCGCTGCCACCGCGTTCATCGCCACGAAATGCGACTTCGTTTGGTTGGCAATCACGTGTGCGAGTGCGGTCTTGCCGCAACCGGGCGGTCCGTAGAAGATCACCGAGTTCAGGCGGTCCGCGAGTAGCATCCGGCGTAGGAGTTTGCCGGGGCCGAGGATATGTTCCTGCCCGACGAATTCGTCGAGATTGCGCGGTCGCATTCGCGCGGCAAGTGGCTGCGCCGTCAGCCGGTTCGCCGTGCGGAGGTCGGTGAATAAATCCATTGGCAGTTTACTTCAATAGGCGGATATTCGGCGATCCATGGCAGCAGTTTTTCGCAATCTTCGAGTGAAGTTTGCGCGAAAACGGCCACGATCGATACGTCGTCAGCATACCCGAAATCTCGATGAAAAACCGCTCTCATAATCGACGTAAGTCCGAATTGCGAACGATGCAAAACCGGTTTTTTGGGTGTTTTTGGGTCTCAAAATGCCACGTATTGATCGCAAATTGCCGATCGGTTTCGAGGGGTTTTGCCGTATCTCGAACCCATATCGTGGGTTACGCCGAGTGCCATCGGTTCGATACTCGCCATAAGTAC
>JAYSYI010000156.1:0-2064 GCA_043727665.1 Limnoglobus sp.
TTGCGGACACTCCAAAACCGTGTTTTCGGGTGTTTTTCCGTCTCAATAAGCCACTTTTTGATCGCAAACGATTGATTTGTTTCGAGCGGCTTTCGCGTATCCTGCCTTCTTGTATTGGTTTGCGTCGAGCGACATCGACAACGCATTTGAGACGACGACGGTGAAAACGCGTCAAAATGAGGTCAAAAAGCGACCGGATGCGCCTTTTTCATGTCAAGATGCGACATTTCCATGTCAAGATGCGACATTTCTGCGTCACTTTGTGCACGACACGAATTCCGACTTACGTCATTTCGTCGAAAATTTTTTGACTCCGAAAAATCGCATGGGCGACGGTTTTGTTCACGCAGGTTGCGGGGTCAATGGCACTTACTTTCTTATGTAGCTGGCCTCTGTGAGGCCGGTTCCGAGGCAGCCTCTCCTCAATTGTCTGGCTTCCGGGGTCATAGACCCCAGCTACAAGAAGAGAAAGTAAGCACGATTGGACAACAAGCCCGCGCTTCGCTCCGAAGACTTCGCGGCGCGGCTAAACGGGGAAAGTTTACATGCTCGCCCAGTCTTTGGGCTTCAGCCAATAATCGGTGAGTGCGGCTTCCGGGCTGCCAGCGATCGGCTGATAGTCGTAGATGTAGCGCACGACGGGGGGCAGGCTCATCAGGATGCTCTCGGTGCGGCCGTTGGTTTTCAAGCCGAAGATCGTGCCACGATCGTACACGAGATTGAACTCCACATATCGCCCGCGGCGATACTCTTGGAACAGCCGCTGCTCCGCCGTCCATGCCAGGGGCTTACGTCGTTCGACGATCGGCACGTAGCTGCCGACGAACGCTTCGCCCGCATCTTTCACGAACGCGAACGTCGCATCGAGGCGATCCGCACCGGTGTAGTCGAAGAAGAATCCACCGACGCCCCGCGCTTCGTTGCGGTGTTTCAGGTGGAAATACTCGTCGCAGTCGCGTTTCATTTTGTCGTAGTTCGCCAACTCGGCGTGCCGTTCGCAGACGGTTTTCCACGTGCGGTGAAAGTGCGTGACATCTTCGAGCACCGGATAATATGGCGTGAGATCCGCACCGCCGCCGAACCACGAGGCGGAGCCGCGCGTGAGGAACCGGAAGTTCGCATGAACCGTGGGGATGAGCGGGCTACGCGGGTGCAAAACGAGCGAAATGCCGGTGGCGGTGAAGCGCGTACCGTCGCCAGGCAGGTGATTTGCAAATGCGGCGTCCATTTCGCCGAATACCTCGGAGAAGTTCACACCGGCTTTCTCGAAGACTGTGCTGTTTTCGAGAATGCGGCTTCGCCCGCCACCGCCGCCCTCGCGCTCCCACGAATCTTCGCGGAAGCCCGTGCCGCCATCGACGCGCTCGATGTTCGTGCAGATGCGATCTTGCAACTCGCGGAAGTACGTCACGGCAGTGGAGTGCATGGCAGGGCCTGTGGGGACAATCGAAGTCGTATCTTAGGTTTACGCCAACTTGGGATCGGTTGCAATCGTTACGAATCAGCATAAGATGCCGTGAGTATTGCAGCCGCCCGCAATCTTATCGGAGGTTTGCCATGAAGTTTCGATGGACTGTTGCCGCATGTATTCTTGCAGTGGCCCCACTCGCGTTGCGGGCCGCCCCTGCACCGTCGGGCAAGTCTGCTGATGGCCCCGCCATCACGTTCCAGATGGCCAACGCGAGCAAGTTGCTCGACGATGCCCGCGCCCTGGCGAAAATGTTCGGCGGCGAAATGGCCGTCGAAAAAATGAACGAAACGATGAAGGAAAAGCTCGGCGAGAAAGGTCTTGCGGGCCTCGACCTCACGCGGCCGATTGCCGGTTACGTGATCCTCGACGAAAAGAAGATCGACGACTCGGCTGGCGTGATTGTCGTGCCGATTACGAGCGAAGAGGAATTTTTGAAACTCCTCGAACGCCTCGAAGCGCCGCTGGAAACCGTAAAGGGCGATAAGGGTCTTTACGAACTCGGCGAGTTACCCGGCCTGAAACTGAACCCGAAGGACGAAGAAAAGGCCCCGAAAACCGTGTTGATGCGATTCCATGCAAAACATGCGTACTTC
>JAYSYI010000157.1:0-6440 GCA_043727665.1 Limnoglobus sp.
CTTTTGGGTCGTTCATCGGGCGGCGCGGGTTCGAAAACGAGCTTGTATTCCTTGGTGTCGCCGCTGCGTTTCGCTTTGGCCACGATCTGCGCGAGCGGCAACGCAACGGGTGTTGGTTCGTCGCCGTCGGTCTCGATGAACACGTCGAGTTCGTTGCCATCTTTCGCGAGGTGCGCCGTCAGTGCGGCGTGGTGTGGCCCTGCATCGGCGAGCATCATTTTGCCGCGCTCGTGCGTGTGTGGTTGCGCATCCACAGGCCCTTGCACAACCTTAGCTTCCGGTTTCGCCGCATCACAACCGAGAACCAGTGTCGCAGACATCAGGCACAAAATCATTCGCATGGGTCGCCTCGAAGATGTTCGTGTCAATTCTACCTGTGCGGTTGGATGATGGCGTTCACCGCGTAACCGATGAGCGATGCCAGGAGCAGCATCGCCAGAATTAGCAACACCCAGTTGCGAATTCGTTTTTGCATTGCGAACTCACTTGTTCAGCACTTCGTCGAGGTTCAGCAGTTGGTTGCAGAGCATCGTGTAGGCGGCGAGGTCGGCGGGTGCGAGTTTCGCGTTGGGCTTGCTTTCGCCGTACGTAATCAGCTTCTTCGCTTCCTCGGGTTTCGCTTGGAACTCCGTACGCAGTTCCTTCAGCGACTCCGCCACAATGCCCATTTCCGCAGGCAACAGCGAACGTGCCAACAGCCGTTTCGCGATGAAGTCTAATCGCTTCTCGTCGGTATCGCCCGCTGCCAACGCGTTCTCCGCGAGTACCCGTGCGGCTTCGACGAACTGCACGTCATTCAGCGTGAGGAGTGCCTGCAATGGCGTGTTCGTGCGTTCGCGTTTAACGGTACACGTCTCGCGGTTCGGCGCGTTGAGAATCTCCATCGAAGCCGGTGGTGCGGCCCGTTTCCAGAACGTGTACATGCTGCGGCGATAGAGTTTTTCGCCGCTATCGCGTTTGTAATCGCGGGTGTTGCTGCCGATCATCGCGACGGCTTCCCAGACGCCTTCGGGCTGGTACGGCTTGACGCTCGCGCCGCCGATCTTGCGAACCAGCAACCCACTTGCGGCGAGTGCGTAATCGCGCACGGCTTCGGCATCCAGACGGAAGCGCGGGCCGCGGCTGATCCATCTGTTGGCCGGGTCTTTGTCGATCTTTTCCTTCGTGGTGACAGCCGACTGTCGGTACGCCGCCGATGTCACGAGCAGTTTGAAGAACCGCTTAATGTTCCAGTCCGATTGGAAATCGAGTGCGAGCCAATCGAGGAGTTCGGGATGCGTCGGGGCATCGCCGGTGACGCCGAAATCGCCGGAGGTGCGGACGAGGCCGGTACCGTAAAGCTCCTGCCAGAAGCGGTTGACGTTGACGCGGCTCGTCAGCGGGTGGTTCGGCTGAAGCAGCCACTTCGCGAAGCCGAGGCGATTCTTCGGCAGTTCCGCCGGGAATTCGGGCAACGCTTTCGGTGTGGCGGGTGCGACTTTGTCTTTTCGCTTGTCGTAATCGCCGCGATTTAAAATGAACGCCTCGGCCATCATCGCCTTTTCGGACGAGATGTGCGCGATCGTCCCCCGCGAGCGAATATCGATTTCCTCTTGTTGCAACTTCGCCTCGTCGGCGTTCATCGCGAGGTACGCGACATCGGTACTCGCGACCCACCAATCGTACAGTTCATCGGTTTCCTTCGGCGTGCGCTTCTCTTTCGCAAGAAGTTCCGTCGCGTAGCCGGTCTTGGCGATCCGTGCAATTTCCGGCCCCGTCAGCGTTTTGCCATACAGCCGCAAGTCTTCGATTCCGACGTTTTGCACTCGCGAATCGGTTGTGCGTTGGCCGATGCGGAACGGCACCTTCGTGCGAATCGTGCTCTTGAGCGTGTTCGATTGCGTGTCTGTCGGTTGAAGCACGCCGTTGTGGTAAATCTTCACGCCTTCGGGCTTCGCGGAGCCATCGTATGCAACGAAAACGTGCGTCCACTCGTTCGGCTTCAGCGGCGTGCGGCTCACGACCTTGAGCGCATCGGCGGGGAAGTTGTTGATCAGGTGCATCCCGATCTTGTCGGCTTCCATCCAGAGATCCCAGCCGCGAAAGCCTTGTGCGGGCGTGTCCATTCGGGAGGCAATCGCACCCATCGTGCCGCGCTTCGTGATCTTCACCCAACCGCCGATGGTGAAGCCTTGCTTCGTGTCGAAGTCGCCGACTTCGGGCAGTTCGACGCTCGCGCCTTGTTGAACCTGGAACGCCTTCGCCGCATTCTTGCCGATCGTCCAATCGAAACCATCGGGGAGCGTGACCGGCTTATCTTTGCCGTTCACGATGAGGTTCAGCGTCTTGCCAGTGCCTTCGGTTAGCTTCGCGTGGAGTTGCAAATTTTCCGTTGGCACCATCGCACCGACTGTCGCGGGTTTCACATTTTTCAGCCACGTGTCGAAGTCGCCGCGTGCGGACTTCTTCCGGTCGATCATCTTCGCGCGAACCGCAACGAGGTCTTTGCCAATCGCCGCGAAGCGCTTCTGATCGCCCGCGTTCGGCACCTGAATGATCGGTGGCGTCTCGGCGATGTTCCCGTCCATCGCGGCTTGCGTTGTGTTGTTGAAGAACGCGGACATACTGTAAAATTCGCGCTGCGAGATCGGGTCGAACTTGTGGTCGTGGCAGACGGCACAACCGGCGGTTAGGCCCATCCACACTTGGTTCGCCGTCTCGGTCCGGTCCCGCGTATACAGCACGAGATATTCCTCGGCAATCGCGCCGCCTTCGTTCGTCGTAATGTTGCAACGGTTGAAGCCCGTCGCCACTTTCTGATCGACCGTCGCGTTCGGCAACAAGTCGCCCGCCAGTTGCTCGACCGTGAACTGATCGAATTTCATGTTGGAATTGAAGGCATTAATCACCCAATCGCGGTACGACCACATCTCTCGGGTATTGTCGAAGTGGATGCCGTGCGTGTCCGCATAGCGCGCCGCATCGAGCCAGTAACGCCCGCGGTGTTCGCCCCAATGCACGGAGGTCATGAGCTTATCGACGTAGCGTTCGTAGTAATCGGGGGCTTTGTCGTTGACGAATTCTTCGACCGCGGCGGGGTCCGGTGGCAAGCCGACGAGATCGAGCGAAAGACGCCGTGCGATGGTGCGACGGTCGGCTTCGGGGGCGGGTTGTAGGCCGCGCTTTTCGAGTTCGGCCAACACGAAGTAATCGATCGGCGTACGCGCCCAACCGGCAGTTTTCACGGCGGGCACACCCGCCACTTTCGGCGCGATGAACGCCCAGTGCGGTTGATACTCCGCGCCTTCGGCCACCCACTGCTTCAGCATCGCCTTCTGTTGCGGCTTGAGTTCCTTGTGCGAACTCGGCGGGGGCATTCGCTTCTTTTCGTCGTCCGGCAAAAACAGCCGTTCGACAAGCTTGCTCTCGTCGGGTTTGCCCGGCACGATCGCTTCCTTGTCGATCGCCGCCTGACGGTCGTCGAGCCGCAACTTCGCCTTGCGTGCGGTACTATCCGTCCCGTGGCAGGCGAAGCAATTCTCGGCGAGAATCGGCCGAATATCGCGGTTGAATTCGAGCTTGCCATCGGCGCGCATCGCCGAACCGCTGGCAAGAATCGCGATCAGTGTGAGAACACGGGTCATCGTGTGTCCCTTTTTTCCGGTGAAGAGGTTTCCGTTACCGCAGTACGATCGTAAGTGACGCCAATCCAATATCGCTCGCCCGATTCGATGTGCCGTGCCATCGCATCGGCGGCACCCACCGCGTCATTTGCCTTCAGTGCATCGAGTATTCGCATATGTTCGTCGGCTTCGATGGCGAGCCGCGAGTAATCGTTGAGGGTGGCCATGCGCTTCCACGAGCCATCGCGGAACGCTCGGAATAACAGCTTCAGGCGGCCAATTTCGCGCGCGAGCAGTTCGTTCCCACACGCCGCGGCGATCTCATCGTGCAAGCGACTATCGACCACGAGTGCGCCGCGGACGAGATCCTCGCTCGGATGTTCGCAACGGCTGCGAATCTGGCGGATCGCATCGGCAATTTCGTCGAGCAATTCGGCGGTCATCTTGCCACACGCCAGCCGCACCGCTTCGCATTCGAGTATCCGCCGCACCTGGCAGACTTCGCGCACCTCGCATTTGCCGACCCGACGCACCATCGCTCCGCGATTCGGCATCAGATCGATCGTGCCCAACGCAGCGAGTGCAATCAAGGCTTCGCGAATGGGAGTCTGGCTGACGCCGTAGCGTTCGGCTAAATCTTGCGCGACGAGCCGTTGCCCCGCCGCGAGCGTGCCATTGAAAATCTCCGCGAGAATCGTGGCCACCAACGCCTCACGGCGGAGGCCATGATTCCACTTGGTGGTTCGGCTCGAAATACTACGTTTCGGTGTGTGGGTCACAGATCAACCGACAAGAGTTCGGGTAGGTAGTGTTATCTTAACGTATGTCCCAGGCGACGCGAGCATTTTATAAAATCAAATGTGCCTCTCAAGGCGTTTTGCGAATCGTCACCGATCCAGCCGGGCTTTGAGACGCGACGCAAACCTTCACTCCAAGCATACGAACCGTCGTGTTTCGAAGACTCACCACGGCCCTCGATGCAACAGGTGAATGTCCTCCCTCGCTATCGCTTCGGGCTAACAAGATCAGGACAATCCCGGTGTTCGCAATAGGATGAGTCTCTCTTTCACCGTCTCCTCGTGGCTCGCAGAATAAGGATCGATTATGCGCTGTTTACTCCGGTTTTGGCCCGCGATTCTCTTGGCGATTCCACTTGGGACAACGCATCATGCGGCGGAGCCGGTGGCCAGCGAATGGAAGATGGTCTGGAGCGATGAATTCGATGGCAAGGAGATCGACCGCGCCAAGTGGGACTTCGACATCGGCAACGGTTTCTACGACTACAACGCGAACCAGTGGATTCGCGGCTGGGGCAACGACGAACTTCAGTATTACACCCGCGATGCGGACAATGCGTTCCAGAAAGACGGGATGCTGCACATTCGAGCGATCAAAGAATCGCTGCACGATTGCGGGTACAGTTCCGCACGGATAAAAAGCCGCAAGAAGGATGGCAGCGAACTCTTCCACAAGACCTATGGCAAGTTCGAATTTCGTGCGAAACTACCTATCGGGCAAGGCGTGTGGCCCGCACTTTGGATGCTTCCACAAAGAGACACGTTCGGCACCTGGCCCGCGTCCGGCGAGATCGACATCCTCGAAGCCAAGGGGCAAGAGCCGAACAAAATCCTCGGTACGCTGCACTTCGGGGCGAAGTGGCCCGCGAATACGCACATTAGCAAAGACACAATCATGCCCAACAACGGCACGATTGCGGACTTCCACGTCTACACGCTCGAGTGGGAACCGGGCGAGATGCGCTGGTTGCTCGATGGCAAAACCTACGCGACGCAGTCGTTCTGGTGGAGCAGCAGCAAGACCGATGGCACGAAGGGCGTGAACCCGACGAAAGAAGCCGATCTGAACACGTGGCCCGCACCGTTCGACCAGCCGTTTTATCTCGTGATGAACCTCGCCGTCGGCGGCAAGTTCCTCGGCAACCCCGACAAATCGACAGCGTTCCCCGTCGAGATGGTGGTCGATTACGTCCGCGTTTACGACAAAGTCGGCGGCTATGGCAAAGCGAAGCCACGCAGCGAAGGCAAGATGCCGTTCGGCAAGTAACACGGGCTTAGCTCGTGACAGCTCCTTCGGAAGCGCTGCTGACGAGTCTGGCGAACTTCGCGAGTACGCCGCGTTGGACGCGGAGTGCGGGCTTCGTCCAGTTGGCTTTTCGCTTTGCGATCTCGGCTTCGGGCACGTTCAACGACAGTAACTTCTTGTCCGCGTCGATCGTGATCGAATCGCCATCGTGGACGAACGCGATGAGGCCGCCCGTCCAGGCTTCGGGGGCGACGTGGCCGACGACGAGGCCGTGCGTGCCACCGCTGAAGCGGCCATCGGTGATGAGGCCGACCGATTCGCCGAGGCCCTGGCCCATCAATGCGCCGGTGATACTCAGCATCTCGCGCATGCCCGGCCCGCCGACGGGGCCTTCGCCGCGAATGATGACGACATCGCCTGCAACGATCTTCTGCGCCTGAATCGCTTGGAAGCAGGCTTCTTCGCCATCGAACACCTTCGCTGGCCCGGTGATCGCGCGTTCCTTCAGCCCCGCGACTTTCGCCACGCTGCCCTCCGGCGACAGGTTGCCCTTCAAAATCACGATGTGCCCGGTGGGATGCATCGGCTTGTCGATTGGCAAAATCACTTTCTGCTTCTTCGCGTAAACGCTCGGCACATCTTTGAGGTTCTCCGCGAGGGTTTTGCCTGTAACCGTAATGCAGTCGCCATGCAGGAACCCGGCATCGAGGAGCGCCTTCAACACCGTCGGCGTGCCACCGGCTTGGTGCAAATCGTACATGACGTACTTCCCGCCCGGCTTCAGATCCGCGAGGT
>JAYSYI010000158.1:0-6440 GCA_043727665.1 Limnoglobus sp.
TTCGGATGGGTGGGGGCCTGACCGACCTGAAGGTGTGAACCTGGTCAGGCCGGAAGGTGCAGCCATAAGTGCTGGAGGGTGCGGCTCAGGGCACCCCCATCCTTCCCTTCCCCGACAACGTCATTCCGGGCGGCGAACCAACCGGTTCGCCGCTCGGTTTCGTTTTGCCTACCATTTCGGATCATCCCATGCGAATTATGCTCTTTCTGTGTGCAGCAATCTTCTTCGGTTGCTCGAAGGCGGCCGATGTCAAACCGGTCGCGCCGGGCCGCGAAGGTTCGGACTGGCCGAAGTT
Source organism: Limnoglobus sp. (assembly GCA_043727665.1). Classification (GTDB taxonomy): domain Bacteria; phylum Planctomycetota; class Planctomycetia; order Gemmatales; family Gemmataceae; genus Limnoglobus. The sequence goes on from JAYSYI010000158.1 coordinate 296, forward strand.
CCTCGGACCGACGGGCGACAATGTCTCCACCGAGAAAAACATCCGGACGGCGTGGCCGCGTGAAGGCTTGCCGAAGGTTTGGGAGTGCAAACTCGGTCGCGGTTACGCGCCGCCGGCGGTGGCGGATGGCAAGCTGTACCACTTCGATGCGTTCGAAACGACCGCTCGCCTTACGTGCCGAAGTGCGCTCAACGGCGAGTTGGTCTGGAACTACGATTACGACTTCAAATACGAAGACCTTTACGGCTACGACGACGGCCCGCGGTGTGGCCCCGTCGTCGATGGCGACCGTATTTACACATATGGCGTCGAAGGGTTATTGAACTGCATTAGCAATGCGGGCAAGCTCATTTGGAGTTTCGACACGCGGGCCGAGTATCACTTCCACCAGAATTTCTTCGGCGTCGGTAGTTCGCCCGTGATCGAAGGCGATTCGATCATCGTGGCCGTCGGTGGCAGTCCGAAAGGCCCGCGGCCGAGCGATCTGCGCGAGGCCAAACCGAACGGCTCGGGCATCGTAGCAATCGACAAAAAGACGGGTAAAGTCCGCTATGCCGCACTCGACGACCTTGCGAGTTACAGCAGTCCCACCGTGGTGACGTTGCACGGCCAGCGGGTCGGGTTGTACTTCGCGCGTGCGGGCCTCGTTGGCTTCGATCCCGCCACGGGCAAGCAGCACTTTCGCTATCCGTGGCGCTCGAAAGACCTCGAAAGCGTCAACGCCTCGAACCCGATGGTAGTCGGCGACACGATTGTAATCAGCGAGAGTTATCGCGTCGGCACCGCCTGTTTGAAGGTGAAAGCCGACCTTTCCGGCGTCACCGAAGTCTGGACCGATGCCGGCAAAGACCGCGAAGTCCGGGCGCTGGCGACCCACTGGAATACGCCTGTCCACGATGGCGGGTACTTCTACGCATCCGATGGGCGGCACGATTCCGAAGGCGATTTGCGCTGCATCGAACTCGCGACGGGCAACCGCATGTGGCGCGAGAAACGCACCACGCGCTGTTCGCTAATCAAAGTCGATGGGCACATGCTCAGCCTGGGCGAGAACGGCGATTTGCGGTTGTTCAAGATCGATTCGAAGAAGTTCGACGAAGTCGCCAAGTGGGAATCGCCCGATCTCGCCAGTCCGTGTTGGGCACCGCCCGTCCTCAGCCACGGCTTGCTCTACGTCCGCGGAAAAGGCAAACTCGTTTGTTACGATCTCGCGAAATGAGACGTCAGTCTCAGCGAATGAGAGTTCAGAGAAAAAAAACCAAAACCCACGGACGAGTGTCCGTGGGAACCATCTATTTGTTCGACAATTTCGGATCGATAAGCCAATCGCACCTCAAAAGTCGCTGACAACCTCGCCGCCATCGCGGGTGGCGAGTGCGCGCCACTGGATAATGGCGATGCTGTCGCGCACGAATCGCACGCTGCCATCGCAGAGGAGGAGGTTCACGCCACCGGTGTGGGCGCTGCGTGCGCCGGTGAGGCCCTTGTTGTGGCTGGCGTTGCCGCAGTCCCATTTGCCGACGGGGTTCGGCGTGTAAAAGTGGTTGTACAGCGTGTTGCCGTAGTGGCCGTTGATCCACTGCTCGCCGCGCCGTGCGTTCCACACACCGGTACCCGCATCGCACAGCGCCGGGGTCGGGTCGGTGCCACCCGATACTTCGAGCACCGCCAGTCTGATCGTTTGCGCATCGGTGGGAAGCGTCGAAATCGCCACGCCGTTACCGACGAGAGTTTCGCTGAATGCGGCAGTGTTCGACGTGCCATCGGTGATGTCCGCGATGCGAACGGGGATTTGTGCGAACACGCCGTTGCCCTCGGCGATTTTGCGATACGCGATGATCGCGCCCGTGGCATCGAAGGTCACGCCGGTGCCATTATTCGCGACGTAGTTGGTGCCGAAATAGACGCTGCCGGGCACGACGCCACTTTGCGGATCGCTAGGGCAAGCGAGTAGCGCAACGCGGTTCTTGGCGGCGGAGTCATTCTGGCCACCGATGGCGAGCGTGCCTTCGGGGTCGACGAGACTTTGCAAGTTCGCCTGCTCGACGTAGGCCAGCAACCGCGCGGGTGCGGACACGACTTTCGGGTAGCCGTTCCGCCCTTGTGGGAACGCGCCGAGTGCGCCTTCGTGGTTGTGCATCGCCAACCCGAGTTGCTTGAGGTTGTTCGTACATCTCGCACGGGCGGCGGCCTCGCGCACTTTCTGCACGGCAGGAAGCAGCAAGCCGATGAGGATGGCGATGATCGCGATCACCACCAAGAGTTCGATGAGCGTAAAACCTTTGCGGGGAAGCGTTTTCATGAGTCAGTCTCCGAGTGTGGGTTGCAGTATTTGTGTTAGCGGCAGGTAAGCAGGTTTTGTTGAATCCGGTAGCCGCAGGTCTTTAGCCTGCGCGGGGGTAAATACCCCTAGAAAACCAGTCGTGGCGAGTCTTCGAGACGCGACGCGAAAAGCCACACGGACGATGGGTGCGGCCCCGTCCCATGGTATTACCATGGGCTACGCGAGCGGTCCCTTCAGGACCGAAGAACCCGCACCGACCCTGAAGGGGTCACTCCACCAGCCCTGGGTGAAACCCTGGGACGGGGGCGACTGGTATCAATCAGTCGGCGCAGCAGGGGCACTTTTCCGGGATGAACAGCGTGAGTGTGGCGGTGTAGTTCGTCGATTCGTAGCCTTCGCCTTTTTCGTCTTTCGTCTGGCGAGCGGTTATCAGGTAGAACGTGCCGGTCTTGGGCGTGAACGTCGCGTTGCCGTCCTTGTCGGTCGTGCGTTCGTGGTCCGCATCGGTGCCTTCCTTCAGGGTCGCACCGCGTGGAATGAAACTCACCTTCACGCCTTCCAGCGGCTTGCCGTCGAACAGCAATTGCACGCGGATCGCTTTGCCTGGGCCAGCCTCAAGCACGGGGTTCGTCGTTGGCACGAGTTCGATCCGGTGCCCGAGCCGCTTGTCGAAACCGGGCATTTCCTTCGGCAGTTTGTCGAGCGAATCGCTAACCCCGAACAGCGTCTTCGCACTGCGGACCGCGCGGATCGGCTTGCCGTGGTTCACGACTTTGTCGAACGTCTGCGCGGCAATGTAGATGCCGGGCGCTCCTGGCACGAACTTCGCCGTGTGGAAGCCTTCTTTCGGGGCGTAACCGAGATCGATCAGGCTCGGTTTCAGGTCGTATTTCTTACCATCGGGCGCGAAGACATCGAACGACTGAATCTGGTCCGCCGACAACTTCGACGCGAGTTTGAAGTCGCGATGTTCGTTGCCGTGGTTGCCGAGCATGAGGTCGATATGGATCGCATCGCCGGTGCGAATGAGGTTCGTGTTCGGCTGGACCCACGTATCGTGGGCGAGCGCGAATCCGCAACCGACGCACGCCAACAGGGCGATCATCAGAGCGCAACGCTTCATCGGGAATATCCCTTGAGAAAATGGATGACGAACGCGTGGCGCATCCGGGGATGGCGCGATGTTCGGTACGTGACGATTCACAAACGGGATTTAGGCGATGCGTGGCGGAGGTGTCGGCGGGGGAGTTGTGGTGACGATGGTATGGCAGTCGTACGCGATGAGGAACGCACCCGATTCGGTTTCGACAACCGGTTGTGCGGTTCGCGTCGGTACGACGGCGGCTTCGAGCGTGAACAATGTGGCCGGGCTATCGCCGCGGCACTTTTGCGCGAAGATCCCCACGACCCAGTTGACCGTATCGGGGTTCGATTCGTGTAGCGGGCAGCACGATTTCTTTTTGGCCACAATCGGGCGATACGACTTGCGCGTCTCGACGAGTGGGCGAACGTGCGATGGTGGCTCGACGCCGTTGGCGTCCGCCCATTCGAGCTTTTCCTCGAGCGTGAAACAACAGCAATCGCCCTTCCAGCACAAATCCGAACTCGCACAACCGCACGGGCGGAACTGGCACGGATACGGCGTGGATGCATCCGATGTGCGGCGAACGAATGGCAACGGAAGCCCAAACGCAACGATCAGCTGACTGACAATTGTCAGCATCGCAATCGCATCGCGCAGGCTAACCAGCGTGAAGCCGTACCGTTTCCCCATGAGCGAATCCTACGTTGTCATCCGCAGTTCGGCGAACGGTTTCGCCGCGAAGTCTTTCCCGATTCTTGCTTCGCCAAAACGTCAATTCGACCAAAATTGCGTCGCGTACCGATTCTGTGTGTTAGATTCCAGCGGACTCAAATTTTGTAAGATCTGCGACAACGGTGAGGGATCAACGTGAGACGGGGCATCCGTTTACGCGGCGTCAGTGCGCCGATTAAAGGCAAAGTCTGGCATTCGGAATCGCTTTTGCGTTCCGGGCGGCTGGCGACGCTGGAAATCGTGCTCGACGATAGCTCCGTGAGCCGAAAACATGCCGAAGTGCGTCTCGCGAACGATGGGCAATCGTGGACGGTCGTCGATCTCAACAGCACGAACGGCACGTATGTCAATGGTACCCGCGTAACGACCGACGTCGAGCCACTGCTGAAACAACGCGACATTATTCAGTTTGGCAAAGTCGCATTTTCCGTCGAGATGAGCGAAAGCAGCGTCGACGGACCGCATTCGGATCAGATGATTCTGGCGGCCAGTCTCTCGCCGCCCGCCCAACTCAATAGTCGCATCACCAACTTTCGCGATCTCCGCGGCAATAACCCTAACTTACGCGCCGACGATCGGCTGATCGCGCTCATGCAAGCGGGGCACCACCTCGTTCACTTGCAAAGCGAAGATCAACTCCTCGATTCGATCTTGAACGACATGGTCAGCGTGCTCGATGCCCAACGCGGCGCGATCGTTCTGGCCGAAGGTGAAGGCCCTGAACCGAAGCTGCGTCTGCGTTCGCTGTCGGTCGGCCCGCGCGAACCGTCGAGCCGGTTCCCGTTCAGCAAGCGGCTCACCCAGCAGGCGTATGCCGCGGGTCAGTCGATGCTGTTCAAAAATCTCGAAGACAACGACGAGATGAAGAACAACCACAGTATTGCCGACGGCGCAATGGGTTCGGTACTGTGCGTAATGCTGCGGACGCCGCGGCGCAAACTCGGCGTGTTGCACCTCGATCGGCGCATTTTGGCCCCGGCGTTCACCGAAGCCGACCTGAAACTCGCCGACGCCATGGCCGCGCACGTCTCGGCGGGCATCGAATGTTCGCTGCTCTTACGGGCGCAACGCGACTTGTTTCTTAAGACGATCACGACGCTTGCGGATATGGTCGAACTGCGCGATAAATACACCGGTGGTCACACGCGCCGCGTCACGGCGTATGCCACGATGCTCGGCGAAAAAATGGATTTGCCCGAAGATCAGATGGAACGCATCCGGATCGGCACGCCGCTCCACGACATCGGTAAGATCGGTATCAGCGACGCGATTTTGCAGAAACCCGGACGGCTGACGGCGAAAGAATTCGCCGAGATGCAAACGCACACGACACTCGGTGCACAATATCTCGGCGGCATCCCCGAACTCGCGCCGATCATCCCGATCGTACGCAACCACCACGAGCGCTGGGATGGCACCGGCTATCCGGATCGCCTTTCTGGCGAGCAAATCCCACTGCTGGCCCGCATTGTGGCCGTCTGCGATGCGTTCGATGCGATCACGTCGGATCGGCCGTATCACGAGAACCAGAAGGGCAAGCCGCCCGAGTATGGCTTCGCCGAAATCGCCCGCCAAAAGGGCCGCCAGTTCGACCCGCAATGCGCAACCGCTTTCCTCGAAATTCGCGACGACATTTTACGCGTCATGTGCGATCTCATTCCCGGCCTATCCAGCCGCATGAACGGCGACACCGGCCCCGCCACCTGGACCGGCGGCTCACCCGGCGTCGAAGCCACGCCACCGCCAGTTCACCCCGGCGACTCCATGTCCGATTTCAACGTCATGAACTAATTCGAAGTTTACCCGACGTAGACGCCACCACGGTAGTTGGGCGGGAACGCCATGAAACTGCGGGCGATGCCACCGCGATCGTTAAACACGCGGACCTGCGAGACACCATCGCCACCGCCGACGAGCAACTCCGCTCGCCCGTCGCCGTTGAGGTCGCGAACCGCCACCGGCACGCCACCCGGTTCGGTCGAGGTGAACCCGAAGGCATTCACGAGGCGATTCTTCAAGTTTGCCCCGCTAAACACCGACACCGT
>JAYSYI010000159.1:0-6416 GCA_043727665.1 Limnoglobus sp.
ACGTTCGATTGGTCGACGCACGGCATCGAAGAACCGGGCGAAATGAAGTTTGACTTGCGCGTGCCAGCCGCGCCGATTGCATCACTCGAAATCGACCTGCCAACGGATCGCGTGCCGATTCCAGCACAATCCGACACGTTGCTAACGGGACCGTTTCCGGCGGCGGCGAACCGTGCGATTTGGAAGATCGCGTTCGGCGGTTCGTCGAAGGTAGAATTTTCCGTGCGAAGTATGGCGGGGGTCGGGCAGTTGCCGGCGTTCGCCCGTGCATCGCGAATGACGCGTTACGATTTGTCACCCGGCCTCGCAACGGTGACGTACGAATTCGACTTCACCGCCGTGCGTGGGCCATCGGCGGTGCGCGAGTTTCTCATCGACTCTGGCGTGCAAATTACCGATGTCGCGGCGGCGGGAATGGATCGCTGGCAGGTGCAACCGAACGCGGTGGCCACGAAGCCCGCGACGTTGACACTCCAACTGCGGGAGCCAATGACGACGGGCCGTGTGGTGCTTTCCGGGTTCGCGTCGGCACCGACCGGCGGCGAGCCGTGGGTCGCCCCGATGGTACGCCCATTGGCGGCCGCCTTAGCCGACGACAACATCGAATCGCGTTTCGCGTCAGATGTCAAACTCGAAGGCTGGGACGGTGGCGATTACCGATTGATGCGGATCGCCCAACCATCGGACCGCAGCCAAGTGCTGGTATTTAAGGGAATTCCCACGACGACCGAAGCTGTTGGCCGACGCGCACCGTCGTTCACGTTGCGTGCAGTAGCCGCCGAATGGACGACGAAAGAGCAAGTCGATTGGCGAATCGAATCGTCGCGAATGACACTGACAGCCCGGTATCAGTTACTAGTTGTGCGTGGTCTGCTGACGCAAATCGCATTCAAAATTCCCGCCGGTTACACGCCGATATTGGCGACGGCCACGCCCGCCGATCCAACCGCAATCTGGAACCCCGGCCCGAACGGCACCTGGATTTTCGAACCGACACGAGCACTTTCGACGGGGCAGATGATCGAACTCCGCGTCGAAGTTCGCCGCGCCGCACCAGATTGGCCGACGGGCGCGAACCGCATTTTGCTACCCGTTCCAAAGCTGATTCCACTCGGGGCCAGTAGCCGCGAAGGTACCCGCACAGTGACCCTCGGCACGATGTTCCGTGGCTGGATGACACCGACAATTTCCGATGCGGGCGCGTGGCCCGATGGCTCGGTGATGCCATTCGCGTTTAAAGGAAACGAACCCGATGGCACGCTCGTACTCGCGCGGCGACGCTCGGCCGTGACGGCATTTAACGACGTAACTGTATCGACAACCAACGGCGAACGCACTGCGGTGCATCGGCTCAATCTGAAAGTCGAACGCGGCGAACTCGCGTCGATGGTTTTGTATTTACCGCTTGCTGCGAAGGGAAACTGGACGTTCGATGCACCTGGCGCGGACGTACGATTGCAACCTCACCCCGGTGCGGCGTTCCTGCCGGGCTTCGCGCCGTTGTTGGTTCCCGGCCCGTTCTGGCAAGTCGCATTCGCGCGTCCGTTGCGCACTGCAGCCACGATAACGATCCGCTACCGTGGGCCTGCCGATGCGAAGCTACCGTTGCCCGTGGCATTCGGCGTGGATGCCGCTCTGCCGCGCATCACCGTTGAGGGCCGCGATGAAACAATCGAAGCGGAGCCGCTCGATCCGACGGTGGAAATTCCGACGTTCACGACACTGCGGCCACGCGGCCAGTTACCCGTAAAAGCGGAAGCCACGCCGTGGCGGATTACCGATGTCAGTGCGGTGTCAGTCGTCGACGACGCGGGCCGTACAACGGTGACATTGCGCGGGCAAATCGCGTCGGCAGGCGGGCGGATGTTGATGGTTCCCTTGCCCGAAGGTGCGGAAGTGGAATCGATCCTCATCGAAGGCAAGTGGGTCGATGCGCGCGGCGAAGGCACGCTGCTTTCGATCCCGATCCCCACCCCCGACGACGACCCCGACTCGTTCGAATTACGCTACCGCTTACCCGGCGAAGTGCGTTGGCCATTCGGTAACATCCATACGGCGATCCCCGAGTTTCCCGGTCGCAGCGATGGCGTGCGCGAGTCGTGGGAGATCTCGCCGAAGTTCGCGACTTGGCCCGACCTTGGTCGTACCGTGCCGCACGATCGTCGCCAGGTTTGGCTCGTCCCTGCTGGTGTGCCCGTACTGGCCGGGTACCTCTTCGCCATCGCGATTTTCGCTTTGGGGCTAGTGCGTTGGAAGCATGGTCGTGCGGCGAGCCGTACAATGTTTTTTTTCGTGCTCGTGCTCGGAACGGCATCGTGGGTAGTGACACCGGGCTGGCAGTTGACGCTTCGCTCACCGCTGGTTGTCTCGCTATTAGCAGGCGTCGCGTTTGCGCTAATTGGCCGCGTCGATCGAGCGAATGCGAGCCGCGTCGCGGGTGCCGCAGTCTCCATTTTCGCGGCCTTCGCCACGGTAACGGGGCAACCCGTCGAACCCGTTACGGTCTATCTGATTCCCGGACCGACCGAGGCACCGGATCGCTTGAGCGTGCTCGTTCCGCAAACCGTCACGGATCGATTGACGGCGCTACTCGCACCCGAACTTCCTGCGGTGTTGCTAACCGCGGTCGAGTACACGGGGGCCGATGCCGACGGCCTGACCGCGTTCGATGCGACCTTCACGTTGCACGTCACACGCGATGGCATCCAGACGTTCGCGCTACCGCTGACAGGCATCCGACTGGAGTCGATTCGGCTCGATGGGGCCATCGCGTTCTCCGATGCCACGCGACCGGATCGCTACACGATTTCGCTTGATGGCAAAGGCAAACGCAGTCTGAAAGTCCGGTTCAGCGTACCATCGCTATCGGTCGGCGGCGAACGCGAAGTGCGGTTCGGCATACCGGATTTGCCTGCGGCACGCGTACGTTTCACGGCGGGGCCAACCGCGAAACAGGTGAACGTCGTCAGTCGGCGTGGCAGTCAAATTCGCACTGGTACAGCAACGGTCGATGCCGATCACGGTGGCGGCCGCACGGTGACGATCCGTTGGCGTCAAGGCGGCACCGCCGACGCACCGCCCCGCGTCAGCGTCACCGAAGCGACGATCTGGGACATCGGCGAAAGCGAAGCCACCGCCACGGCGGCGTTCAGTTTTCGCATTGATGGCGGCGCACTTTCGCGGTTCACGTTCGACATTCCACCGGACCTCGAACCGGGTCGCGCGACGATTCGCACCGCCGATGCAACAGCAATCAACGGCGTGCGAAGTTGGAAACTCGCACCCGCTGCGAACGGCTGGCAGACGCTGACGATCGAAGCACAAAATCTCGTCGACGGTGCCGCAACGATCGCGTTCCGCCTCGTGCCACACGCGCCGTTGTCCGTTCGCCCCGCACTCTTCGTACCCCGCGCGTACGGCGCATCGGTCGTGTCGAGTTACGTCGGCGTGCGCCTCCGCGATGCCGTCGTCGAGCGATGGAATAAAGAAAATCTCATTGACTTCCCCGCCGATGCGATTGCTCGCGATTTTGCCACCGTACCTGAATTACTTCTAGAAAAGCAGCCACTTTCGCGTTCGTTTCGCCGCGAAGGAACCGGTGTGCCCGCAGTGCGGCCGATCTTGCGCGGCACCGTGGAACCCGCACCGAGTGGGCAGGAAATCATCTGGACGATTGGCCCGCGTGCCGATGTGGCCGGTACGGTGCGATGGTCGCGCGATGTCGCCGCGTTCGCACTGGACTTTGAGATTCCCGGTGCGGTTACGCCGACTGACGTACAAGCAACGGACATCATCGGTTGGGCACGAAAAGGCAACCGCGTTCGTGTTTGGTTCCGCAGCGAAGTGAAAGAACCGACCGTGCGTTGGAGCGGCATGTGGTCGGGTTATCTCGCAAATAATGTGAAGCCGGTGGAAGCCATCGAACTGCCGACTGTCACCGGTACGTCAGTCCGCGTCCGTGCGTTCGATGGTTGGGTAATCCTACCGCAGGTGAACCGGAACGCGAAGCCACTGCCGCCGCTTCGCCCGCGCGAACTGGCGTTCGCCATCGAACCGAACGCACCCGCGTTGCGACTGACGATTACGCCACCGCCGACCGTCGCCGATGTGCGAATCTGGAAGTCGATCGAACGTGCGGAAACGGCCATCGCGTATCGTGCGATCGCGGAGGTGCGCCTGCCAACGGGGCGACTCCACCACATCACGGTGCAACTCGGGCCGCTGCCGCCGAGTTCGGACGTGAAACTCGAATTGCCACCCGCCGCGATCCTTACCGAATCGACTTCAACACCGACGACGCGACGCTGGGAAATCCAGACGTCCGCCGATGCACAATCGCCCCTGCGGCTCGCGTGCATCGTGCGGCTGCCGTCGCGTGCCGGGTTCGTTTTACCACGATGGGAAATCGCGTGTGGCGGCGTGCCGATTCCGATTGTGGGGCGGTATCTTGCGGTCGGTTCGCCGGATATTCAGCTCGCGCAAGTGTCGGAGAATCGCCGTAGTTCGTGGCCCGCCGTGGTGCCGCCCGAACTCGAACCGTTGCGTACCCGCGCGACATTCTGGACGACGAGCGGCGAGGAACCGATCGCATTGCGGATTGTTGAACCGACCCTCGCACCGCCCGCGCCGCATCCGCGAACTTCGCTCGCCGTGCCACTCGCTACGGCAACCGACGCGCCCGCCGTACACCCCGCGTTGGCTGCGCTCGGCTGGTTCGTCGGTATGTCTGCGGTTGGTCTCATCCGCCTTTGGGGGCCACGCCATTTTCGCCCCGAACTCCTCGTCGCGTTCGGCGTGTTGGCCGCATTCGTCGGCGGCAGCGGCTTCCTGCTCGTCGTGGTGTTCGGCTTGCTCGCCCGCGCCTGGCGATTGTGGCAAATCCTCGCACGGCGGATTCTGCGTTAGGACGTCTGCATTCCGTGACAGTATGAGAATTGGGAACATAGATTAGCTAGTCTACAGAATTCTCACGGCGACTTCTTTTTCGTCATACTTTTGAACACTTCCAAATCCTCTTCCAGGCTCTTGATGAGCTTGGCGTCTCTTGGATTCTTTTTCGCCTTCAAGAAATTGATCAGATCTTCGGTTTCCGAAATTAGTCCGCCGACCATTTTGTCGACGTTGAGTTCCGTTTTTCTGGCCTCTTTGAGGATTCGCAATATCGGCACATCGTCGCGCAAAGAAAATTTAACGATTTGAAACAGTATTGGCTCAGTTGCCGCAAATGATAAGATCAAGGCAGGAAACATAATTAGCTCTCGTAGGGAGTTGTCAATTCAGTAAAATTTTCAGGAATGTACAGATCCAACACTTCGGTTAACCGAGACAAATCGGCGTATGACATTTGCATAGGCCAATCGTCCTGTAATAAAAAAGTTGAAAGCGTCAGTAATGCGACATCCTGTACGATTTTTTCACGCTTAGAGACCGCGGCTTCCCAAGTGTTGAACAGTTGCTTACGTGTTGCTAACGCGTACACTGACAGACAATCGCAGAGTTCTTCGTTCGGATTCGCTTTGGATCGCTCCGCTTTGATTCGTGCCACCGTAGAGAGGTAAATCCTGCTCAATGCGTTCATTTCTTCAACTAAAGGGTCTAGAAGCTTCATCTCTTTTAACAGGGTTGCTTTGTTATTTACAAAGCCCTGAATGCGGGATACCAGAGTTCCTGTGTCTTTCTTCGCTATCGCCTTCATCTCCCCAGGTGTGAGTGGTGGCGAAATTACCTGTGGTGCCGCAGGTAAGGAAATTGCTGAAGTGCGAGAATGATCCGCCAGCAGTGCACCGGGAATGATTGCTTCGAATTGTGGAGCGGGAAGCGTTCCGCAGTTCGGCGGATTTGCATACCGTGTTTGAAAGTTTTGTCCTGCCTGCAAATCGGCAACGTATGCATTCCAGATTGTCGTTTCGGCTGCAATATATCGCGCACTCGCACCCGTCAGTTCGGTTAACGACTGAGCCAATTCCGTTGCATAGTCCGCTTGTTGTTGACCGGGAATATCGAGCATTATCGCCTGATATTGACTCCACGCATCCGATTTTTGAATTTGATACTCGCTCCATGCCGACGCTTCATCGGTCACGTAATTGTCATGCGCGGTGCTGACATTTGCAATCCACTCCTGAACAGCCATGTTGATTTTGGATTGCCATGCTGCAACCAATTGATCGATGGTGTGTTCGGATGATGCGTTTAGCGATTGGACCGATGCCTGGAAACTGCTGAGAATCGATTCGACGCTGGTAGTCCAAGCCGTTGCAGCGGCATTGACGGTTTGAGTCGTGCCATTTGAAGCAGCATCAAAAACCGACTCGACAGATGTTAGTGCAGATTGAATCGACGATTTCGCAGTACTAAATGTTGTACTCGCAGTCGATTGAAGTTCAGCAAAAAATTGATCGAGACTTTCAGATGCG
>JAYSYI010000160.1:0-2049 GCA_043727665.1 Limnoglobus sp.
CACGTCGGCCGAAGCGCTTTCGGGCGTGCAGATGGAAATCCGTCGCGGTTGCGATTGGGTGGCCGAACAAGGCCAACTGTGGAGTCGGGCTGTGCGGACGTGCGAAGAGCAAGTCGTGCAAGCGAAAGCGGAACTTTCGGGGCGCAAATTCGCCGATTATTCGGGGCGCTACCCCGATACGACGATCCAGGAACGAAATCTCCGGCGTGCGCAGGCGAAACTAGAACATGCACACGAAATGGTCGCGAAGTGCAAATCGTGGGCGAGCCGATTGCCTAAGTTAATCGACGAAACGTACAACGGTCGCGCCCGGCGAGTGGGCCTGACGTTAGACGGCGAACTCGCTCAAGCCGTCGCGCAACTCGATCGGCGGATTGCGGCACTCGAAGCTTACGCGGGTCTTCGGCCCGACTTTGCCCCCGCACCGTCGGCTTCGAGTTTACCGAGTACATCGGGAGAATCGGAATCATGAAGTTCGGAGCTAACCGCAGCCAGTTGTACGATGCCCAGAAGACCGCACACGCGCAGTGGAGCATCGTGTGCGATCTCTGGACGGACATCGCCCGCCAAGAGTTCGACGAACAAACCTGGCAACCGCTCGACCGCCAAGTCAGCGACGTTTTGCGGGCTATCGACCAACTGAGCGTCGTCTTCTCTCAAGTCCGTAGCGAATGCGAGTTTCAACCGTGAGCCAACCCACCAGATCGTTCGAAGAAATGGAAGAGAACGCCAAGATGCCCGTATCGTGGTTCCAACGCGAGCGAACATCGTTCGCCAATCTGCTAAAGACGATTCGCGAACGTGCGGCATCGGAAGGGCAAATCGCGACGACCTTTCAGGCGACCACCGACGAAGCCGAGAAAGAAGTCCAGCGCTCGCGTCGGCAGATTGCCACTTCGCGGAAAAAAGCGCGGAACGAACTCGACGAGAAATATCAACAGGAAGCCGCCGACTTTAGCGCGAAGTATGCCGGCAGGCAGAACGCCGCCGAACGTCGTCGTGCGGATGCTTTGCGGATCGCCGACGAGACATTCGAAGACGCCGACGAAAAGACGCAAACGACCTACAAAGATCGTCTTTGGACGATCGAATCGCTAGTCGAAGCGGCCGAGAAAGAAGCCCAAGACCACAATCAGAAGCTGATTCGGCAAGTCGAATTGGGACGGAAGAAGCTCGAAACGACGTGGCTAAAAGCACAGCCGTTTCTCAACCGCGTCGGCCTCGAACGCACGGATGTCGAGTTCCCGCCCGACCGTTTACCTAGCCCCACGCAGACCGATGCGGAGGGCAAACTCCAGAAGTGCCTCGAAGATTGCGATGCGTCCAGCGCGAACATTGGCACCTGCTTTTTCCCGAAACTCCTCGGCTTCGTCGGAGTAACAGCGCTGACGATCCTTGCGGGGGCGATCGGCTTCGGAATCGGTTGGGGCGTTGGCAAAGAGATGAAGATCGGCGTAATCAGTGGCGTCGCTGGCGCGATCCTCGGCGGCTTGCTGTTGCGGTACATCGTGTTGACGTTGGCACGCCGTCAGGTGCGCGATCGTGCGAATGCGCTCGGTGTGTATCAGGCGGAAGCGTTCCGTGCCGCAACGAGCCTCGACGATTACGCACAAGCGATGTTGGCCCGTCAACGCAGCGAACTCAAACGACGCCACGCGAACGACAAGAAGCGCACCGACGATCATTTTCTGCCGCTGATTTTGTCCATCGAACGGCAACGCGATGGCGACTACGACCGTATCGAGACGGAATATGCCGACCGATTGCAACTGATTGCCAACGATCGCGACCTCGAAACCCGCGCCGCTGAGGATCGCTATCAAACCACGGCTGGGCATCTCGAAGACGGCTTCGATGCGCAATTGCAAGACGCCGAAAACCGCTATGCGGGCAAGACGCAAACCGCGACGGCCGCCCGCGATTCAACCTGGGACGCAATGGCCCGCAAATGGCATTCGAGTGTCAACGCGATCACCACCGACCTCAGTGACGTGCGCGATTCGGGCCTCGCCGCGTTCCCGCGTTGGGCCGAACTCACGATGCCGAACC
>JAYSYI010000161.1:0-2047 GCA_043727665.1 Limnoglobus sp.
TCGTTCCCGATGTCGCCACCCGAAACCGAAAGTTTAGTGGAGCACTTTGGGCACGGTTCGATTTCGACCGGCTCGTCTGCATTCCGAGGGGCAGGTATCGAAACGGAAGCGGGCGTCGGCGTGGATGGGATCGGTTCCATGTCCGGTATCACGAACTCGGATTGGCACTTGGGGCACTTGCCCGATTTCCCCGATCGATTATCGTCCACAGTGAATGTCGCCGCACAACCGGGACAAGCGAAGCGAATCATAGCCCCTCGGGGTAGAACGTATCGGAAGTATCGCAATGATGCTAACTTCATCGTTCGCTACGCTTCGGTCAAGTCTTTCAAGCGGATTTTTCGTGATGTCGCAACTGACCACACGATCACGCAAAGCCTGGCGCTGCTCACTCACAAAGAAAATGTTCGACTTTCGCGGCTCACTTCGCCAAACTGATTCCAACTACGACTACCCTTTCAGGAGATTCACCATGCTCGGGCGTTACCTTGCGGTGGCTGCCGTGCTGCTCTCGCCGTTTGCGGCGCATGCGGATGTCGATGTCCCTGCCGCGATTCAGGCGATCAAAGCCGTCGGTCGCGAAGGCGCGGGCAACGAAGCCGCGTCAGCGGGTTGGAAGCAACTCGTTGGCGGGGGTGGCGTCGCGTTATTCCCCACGCTGAAAGCGTTCGATGGGGCCAGCCCCACGGCGGCGAACTGGTTGCGATCCGCAATCGATGGCATCGCGCAAGCCGAGAAGAAGGCCGGGCGCAAGCTCCCGACGGAAGCGCTGATCGCATTCGTGCAAGAAGCGCAGAACGCACCCGCAGCGCGGCGGATCGCGTTCGAGTTGATCGCCGATCAGGATAAAACTACCGCAAATGGCTTGCTCGAAAGTATGGTCAACGACCCGAGCCTCGAACTGCGTCGCGATGCGATTGCGGCCGAGATCGAGAAACTGAAGCCGATCTCCGCGGCGCTCACATTAAAACCGGCGTACGAAAAGCTGTTTGCTGCGTCCCGCGATCCCGATCAGATCGAGCAACTGGCGAAGCTCGTCGAGAAGTTTGAAGGCAAAGCGGACATCACGAAGCACATGGGCTTCATCACGAAGTGGCAACTCGCGGGGCCGTTCGATAGCCCCATGGGCGCGGGTTTCGGTACGCCGTACCCGCCCGAAAAAGCGATCGACTTGGCGGCAGAGTTCAGAGGCAAAACGCCCGAGAAGTTCACCTGGATGCCGAGCGAAACCAAGCAGACCTACGGCATCGTCGATCTCAACGCAGTCGTCGGCAAGTACAAACACGCGGTGATTTACGCCTTCGCGGCGATCGATGTCGAGAAGGAAACCGCCGTCGATTTCCGCGCGGGTAGCCAGAACGCACTGCAAATATTCGTGAACTGCAAGAAGATTTTCGAGCGCGAAGAATATCACCACGGCACGAAACTCGATCAACACGTCGGCAAGGGCACGCTTGCCGCTGGGAAGAATCAGATCCTCGTGAAGATCTGCCAGAACGATCAGTCCGAGCAATGGGCGCAAGTGTTCGGCTTCCAGTTGCGGATCTGCGATCACCTCGGCGGCCCCGTACCGATGCAAATCGTCACACCCACCACCAACAAATAACAGGAGTTCGCCATATGAATCGCTTTATTGCATTGGCCGTTTTGGTCGTCGGTAGTCCATTCGCAAATGCCGAAGACTGGTCGCAATTTCGCGGGCAGAACGGCACCGGGATTTCTTCCGAAGCGGGGCTGCCCGTGAAATGGTCGAAGTCCGAAGGCGTTCGCTGGTCGATGCCGCTCCCGGCTCGCGGAGTGTCGTCGCCCGTCGTTCTTGGCGGGAAAGTTTACATCACCTGTAGCTCGGGTGCGCTCGATAACCGTTTGCACGTGCTCGCCTACGACGCAAAGACAGGCGAGAAACTCTGGCATCGGCAACTTGCCGCCACTGGCGGGACGAACTGCCACCCGATGACTTGCATGGCCGCACCGACGCCCGTTGCCGACGATACTGGCGTATACGCGATGTTCGCCACCGGCGATTTGGCCGCGTATGACGCCGATG
>JAYSYI010000162.1:0-6396 GCA_043727665.1 Limnoglobus sp.
GTCAGCGTCAGGCGCTCTTCGGCTTGGCTGCCTTCGACGGCTTTGACTTCGGTTTTCGCTTTGTCGTCCGGCGGGGCGAACTTATTAATGAGGATCGGCGACGCGGCAATCGCCGTCCCGATCAGGATCACCAGCCCCGGTTTGAACCCGCGCACGACGATCGTCCGCAACACGGGCATGAGCCGAATCAGCAACCAAACCAGGCCTACGACCGCAATCGCCAGCCCCACGGCCAGGATGCTCGCACCCGTTCGTTCGTCGATCCGGAACATGACCACTCGCAGCAAAAGTATGCGAAACGCCTCACAGACTATTCTGAGATTATGCAACGAGATTGCTAGACTAGTTCTGTGGGCGAACATCGAGCCGCCCGAGTGAATTTCGCGCATCAGCAAAGACTGTAAAGATTCCTTAACCTTCCCACTTGACCTGGCTGATGTTCGCGGTTATCTTCCGCTTAATTGTTACGACACACCACACGAGTATTCCACGGACGGTTCCCAAAGGGCAGGTTTGCCCGCCTCGGATTCGACGGAATTTCTCTTCGCTTTTCACGCCGATGCCGAGTACCATCGCGAACGAACCTGGGAACGACATTGAAACCGGCTCGCCCGTTTGGGGCACAATGGCCGGTGCGGACTCGCTCATGGCGTTGGCACCGGCGAAAGTGAATCTGACGCTGGAAATCGTCGGCAAACGGCTCGATGGTTATCACGCGATTGAAACGCTGATGATGGCGATCGACTTGTTCGACACACTGGAATTTCGCGATGAGCCGAGCGGCGAATTGCGACTCACTTGCGAACCGGCGACATTGCCGAACGGGCCGGAGAACTTGGTCTGGAAGGCGGCTGAAGCGTTTCGCCGCAGGACAGGAACAACGAACGGTGCGACGATTCGCCTCACGAAACGGATCCCTAACGAAGCAGGGCTGGGCGGCGGATCCAGCGATGCGGCAACGACGCTGCTGGCACTGAACCGACTGTGGCGACGAAACTTGCCGCTTGCGGAACTTGCGAGCATCGCCGCCGATGTTGGCTCCGATGTTGCGTTTTTTCTACACGCCCCGGCTGCGATTTGCACGGGTCGCGGCGAGATCGTGACTCCGGTGGCGATGGGGCGAACGCTCGATATTGTCGTCGTAAAGCCGAACATTGGCCTCTCGACACGTGAGGTTTACCGCCGGGTGGCCGTTCCCTTACAGCCACTATGCAGTACAGACGCTTGCTGGGCACTGACGGATGGCGACGTGGCAAAATTAGCGCACGAATTGCACAATCGGTTGCAAGAACCGGCATTCGCCGCCGCGACGTTAGTGGAACGAACTTACCGCCGACTGGCTGCCCTCGGGCCGCTCGGCTGCCAACTATCGGGAAGTGGATCGGCGCTGTTCGCCTTGTGTAAAGATCGAACCGATGCCATTCGGATCGCCGACGCGATGCGAAGAAGCACGCCACAGGACGAAGTTTCGCCGTTTATCGCAGTCACGCGGAGTTGGCCCGCAATCGATTAATCCAGACATCACATCAGAGGAGAACGACGGTGCAAATCACGGAAGTACGCATCAAATTGTGCGAAGAAAACAACGAGCGCCTGCTGGCGTTCTGTTCGGTGACCTTCGACAACGCCTTCGTCGTTCGGGATCTGAAAATCATCGAAGGGACACGCGGCATGTTCGTGGCGATGCCCAGCCGCAAACTAACGGACCGGTGTACGCATTGCGGTTGCAAGAACCACCTACGTTCGCGGTTTTGCAACAACTGTGGCCGGAAATTGGACGAGTCGCGAGCCACAAAGGAAGTCACCGATGGCCGCGCGAAATTGCACGCGGACATCGCGCACCCAATCCATAGCGGGGCACGCGAACACATCCAGAGCGCGATCGCCAAGGCGTTCATCGACGAGCGCGAACGCTCCAAGCAACCCGGTTACATCTGCCGTTACGACGAGTTCGACTTCGACGACGAAGTCCCCGCAAACTTGCACGAGATGAGCAAACCACTCGGTTACAAAACCCACGGCCCGCACCAACCGGCCAGCCGCGGCAACCACCTCAGCGACAGCGAAACCCCCGCAATCCTCCGCGAAGACAGCTTCGGCACCGGGATTATGTAGCGCAGGAATGTGCATGAAATACCGGCGTTTGGGCCGGTATTTTCGTTTGGCATCGGCCTATTATCGAGATAGGCTGTCAAAACCGATACAATGGAATTTCCAATTGCCCGTGTCCAGAGGACATACTCATGTCAGATCAAACGCGACACTTCGAGCAGTTCGTCGGCAATCTGTCGAACGATCACCGAGAAGAACTACTACGGATACTGCTTCAGCAAATGGATTTCGGTAGCGAGCGAACGAAGCCGGTCGTCGATGTCGATGGCAACATGTTATTCGCAATTTACGCGTCAGGCCCAACTGTGGAATACGGCTCCATCACCGAAGTCGACGACGAACTCCTCGCGGCACTCGGATACAAATCCGCTGACGAGTTAGAGTTAGCAATTCAGAACGTGCGATAATCGTTTCCAGAACTTGACAGAGTGGCACCTATCGGTAATGATTCACCCAGCACTCATAAGCCGCACAATCCATTTTGCCGGACCGATGGTCAGTCTCTAACTGGCGGGACAGCGTCATGCACGTTAACAGCCCAGTTGCCATTCAAGATTTGAAAGACATCACATCCCGTCTTCAGCACGACCAGGCTAAACTGAGCGACTTTTTAACGTGCGAAAACCAAGTTCGACTGGCATACGAGCGTATTTGTACTCGATCCGGCCGTGCATTTCCCGGAAATGTAACGGTCAAAAACATTCCAATCAAGACTTACCCGATACGGTATGCCGGATCAAAATTCTTAACTTACAGTCATATTGTAAGTGAATTTGTCGAAGTGCCCGATGCGAACAGCCCAAATGGGTCACGTGTCATCGTCGTCGGTTATGTCTACTTTTGATCCCATGCCGCGATTTGTCATCCTCGAACACGACTGGCCGACGCTTCACTGGGACTTTCTCCTCGAAGCGGGGGTGTCGTTGCGTTCGTGGCGGTTGCGGTCGGTGCCGGTTATTGGCACAGTGATTGTGGCCGAAGCAATGCCCGATCATCGATCGATTTACCTCGATTACGAAGGCCCCGTTTCGGACGGGCGCGGGTCGGTCAAGCGCTGGGATGGCGGCACGTTCGAGTGGATCCACAACCGCGATAATCACCTCGAAATTCAGCTTCATGGCCACATTCTGAACGGTCGCGTCTCGCTCAACTACAACGGCGTTTGGCACTGCGAGTTCTGAAAGACTTGTGCTGTGGACAGTAAAACATATCAAATCTGCATCTGCACCTTTTCCCGCGTCGTACGGAGTACCGAAAATGTTTCGCCGAATTCTCCTTGTGATGGCACTCGTCATGATTGCAACCCCCGCTGGTGCCGCTGAGAAGACGGGCTTCCTCGAGAAGACCTTCAAGAACGCCGACGGCAGCGAATCGCCGTACGTCGTATTTGTGCCCGCCGATTACGATGGCACGAAGGAACTGCCCGTGATTCTGTTCCTGCACGGTGCGGGCGAAACGAAGGGCGGGTCGAAAATGCCGGCCGATCAGGGTATCGGGACGCACATTAAAAAGGTCGCGAAGACGTTCCCGTTCCTGACGATCATCCCCCAAGCGGAAGACCTCAAAACGCAAGTCATTAAGCGTTGGCAGTCAGGTTCACCCGATGCGGAGCGCGCGATTATGATGCTCGAAGCGACAATGAAGGAATACAAATCCGATGCGAAGCGCGTCTATTTAACGGGCCTGTCGATGGGCGGCTTCGGCACGTGGAGCCTCGCGGCAGCGCACCCCGAAAAGTGGGCCGCAATCGTCCCGATCTGCGGCGGTGGCAACCTCAAAGACGCCGAGAAGATCAAGGACGTGCCCACATGGTGCTTCCACGGTGACAAAGACACCGCCGTAAAGGTCGAACTTTCGCGAACGATGATCGACGCGATCACGAAATCGGGCGGCAAGCCGAAGTACACCGAATACCCCGGCGTCGGCCACAACAGCTGGGACGAAGCCTACGCGAACGAAGAACTCTACACCTGGATGCTCAGCTACAAGACGAAGTAAGCTCACATAGCCCATGGTATTACCATGGGCTATGTGAGCGATCCCTTCAGGACCGAAAACAAAACCCGACACTGAAGGTGTCGCTCTACCAGCCCATGGTGAAACCATGGGACATCTTCTGACGTTGCCCTACAATACACGCCGTAGGGCTACACTTTTCCGCAACGATACCAGGAGATTGTACACATGACACCTGCCAGGAAACCGAACCGCCGTGGGTTCCTCAAAACGGGGGCGGTCGCGGGCGGCGCGCTGACCCTGACCGCGCAGAGTTACGCCAAGGCGGCGGGCGCGAACGGCAAAATCAACGTCGGGTTCGTCGGCGTCGGCGGACGCTGCCAACAGCACCTCGACATTCTGTTGCTCATGAAAAAGCTTGGCAAAAACGCCGAGCCATACGCGGTTTGCGACGTGTGGGATGGCGATCAAACCAAGGGTGCGGGCAAGGGCCAGGGGTTGTTCCCGTCGGCGAAACGTTGCGGCATTCCCGAAGGCGATAAGACCCGCGTCGCCCGCGATTACCGTGCGTTGCTCGACAACAAAGACATCGACGTGATCGCCGTGGCGTCGCCCGATCACTGGCACGCGAAGCAAGCTTGCGACGCGATGGAAGCCGGCAAGCACGTCTACTGCGAAAAGCCGATGACGCGGACCATCGACGAAGCGCAAGCCGTCGTCGACACCTGGAAGAAGACCGGTATGGTCATGAGCGTCGGCGTGCAAAGCATGGCCGACCCGACCTGGCTGAAGGCGAACGAACTCATCCGCAACGGTCGCATTGGCCACGTTGTACAGGCGCAAACGCGATATTACCGCAACTCGAACGTCGGTCAGTGGCGATATTATTCGCTCACGAAATCGATGAATCCAAAGACGATCGACTGGGATACGTTCCTCGGGCACAAGTCCGAATTCCTCGGTCGGCCGATCGGCCCGAAGCCCGAGGAAGTGCCGTTCGATCGTTCGGTTTACGCACAATGGCGCTGCTACTGGCCGTTCGGCGGCGGCATGTTCACCGACCTCTTCGTGCATCAAGTGACGCACCTCATCACGGCGATGGGCGTACGGTACCCGCGCCGCGTCGTCGGTGGCGGCGGCATCTACTTCGAGTACGACACTCGCGATGTGCCCGACGTGGCGATGGTGTGTGCGGACTACAACGAAGGCTGTCAGATGTTCGTCACCGCGTCGATGGTGAACGACTACCCGATCGATGAGTGCATCCGCGGTAAGACTGGCACGATCAAGTTCATCCCGAAGAGCGGTGACCTGATGGCGGGCTTCGAGATCATCGAGCAAAAGACCGGCCAAGCGCGCGGCCCCGGCGATGCGGGCAAAGACAAGGGCGAGTTCGTCGAAGGCGGATTCGTGGTGCCCGCTGGCACAGAGAAAGAAAACGTCAACGTGCATCTGACGTACGCACTGTGGGAGAACTTCCTGAAGCACGTCGAAGCGAAGAACCAAGGCACGCTCAGCACGCCAGAACTCGGCGCGGCCGCGTTCAGCACCGTGAACATGGGCGTGCTCAGCTACCGTTCGGACAAGGCGCTATACTGGGATGCCGAGCAGCGCAAGCCGATCGACGGCAACGGCACCTGGGCGGCCAACTGGGAGAAACGCAGCAAGGAACGCGGCAAGCCGAACAACATCATCGGCTGGCAAGCGGGCGACAAAGGCAACGCCTTCGACTTCGATGCCGACGCAAAAGCCAAGGAAGCCAAAGAGTTCATGAAACTCGCCGGCCCGTGGATCAACGGCAAAGACCCCGCCGGGGAGTAATCGCGAATCGCGCGCAAAATACCGCGGCGAGGACAGCATCTTCGCCGCGGTTTCGTTTGCGACCTGCTAGAATTCACCCTGGAGGTAGGTGGATGAGCGCAATACCAAAACGCAAACTGACGATGGCCGAGTATCTGGAGATCGAGCGGACCGCCGCATTTCGGAGCGAGTTTTTCGATGGCGAAATGTTCGCGATGGCGGGTGCGAGTTATCAGCACAATATCGTCAAGGATAGCCTCGTCTTCGAGTTGCGGCTTCGCTTGTTAGGTGGTTCGTGTCGAACGTCTTCGAGCGACCAACGGGTACGGATCGATGCGTCTGGTTTGTATGTGTATCCCGACATCGTCATCGTCTGCGGCGAACCTGAATTCGCGCCGCAAGACCCACTCTCGCTCGTCAATCCGCGAGTCATCATCGAAGTGCTTTCGGACTCGACGCAGGATTACGATCGCACGACGAAGTTTCGCCATTACATGACATTACCTTCATTGCAAGAGTACATTCTCG
>JAYSYI010000163.1:0-19367 GCA_043727665.1 Limnoglobus sp.
TGCCATCTTCTGCAGTCGTCGGCAAAAAAGGCAAACCGCTGCTGTCGTGGCGCGTGCAAATGTTGCCATACATCGAGCAAGACAACTTGTACCAACTGATTAAACGCGATGAACCGTGGGACAGTGTCCACAACAAGAAAGTCTTCGACGACCACCCGATGCCGAGTGTGTTCGCAGTGTACGGCACGACGAAAACCGGCGACAAGAACACGCACATGCAGGTATTTCGCGGTAACGGTGCGATGTTCGATCTGGTAAAAGGCACAAAGTTCGGCGAGATTAACGACGGGTTGTCGAACACGATTATGATCGCGAACGCAAAGATCGCGGTGCCGTGGATGAAGCCCGACGACATGGAATTCGACATGAAGACCGACCCGCGAGAGTTGTTGTTGTACATCGGCGGGCAAACAAACATCGGTTTCGGCGATGGCTCAGTGCGGTCGCTGAAGAAGTCGATCACCGTCGAAAACATGAGAGGACTAATCACGAAATCCGGCGGCGAAGTCACGACGATCGATTAAAACCGAGAACGGTTATCTGTCCCGTTAGTAATCGCGAGCGAGGAACCTATCACACTCGCGATCATCGTCATTCCAGTGGATTTATCGCGTCGTCGTGATGAAACCGCGAAGCAGGCCGCCGTGCTTGGCGACTTGCGAACGCAGGTTATTGAACACGGGGCGATCGAGTTCCGCGTGACGGGTGATGAGGTAGATGCCGTCGTAGGCGGGGCTGGTACTGTCGCGATGAGGGCGTTCGCCCCAAACGCCGCCGTCGATCAGGATCCAGTCGAACCACTGGCGAAGTTGTGCCACAACTCGCGGGAAATCGGTCGCCATTGCGGCTACGGTGCTTTCCGTCGGCCGACCGGCACCGAGGATCTGCAACTTCGGCACAACGGTCGGCTGAAGCACCCACGCCAACGGCATCGTTTGCGCCAAGACTTCGCTGAGGCCGGGAACGTCGGACAAGCCCATCTTGCGGGCAGCGCTCGGCCGGTCGAAGTCCGCATCGATCACCAACACCCGCGTCGGTGTCTCATTCGCCAGCGTGACCGCCAAGTTTAGTAGCACCGTCGTCGTGCCGTTATCGCTCGCAGCAGAAGTGAAAAGCACCGCCTTCGAAGCGTTATCGGTGCCAACCTGACGGCGAAGTTCGTCGCGCAAGCCACGATACTCCGCGCTGACCGCGTGCGTCGAATGGTGGTACGCAACGATGTCCGGGTGAACGGGCGACGTTGCAGGTGCCGGTACGGACTTCGGCGCGATTTGGTGCAAAGCGACCGACAAATAGCGGTCGTCCAGAATCTGTCGCGTTGGCATCGTCGGCACCGGTGCGGGGCGTATTGGCTCCACAGTGGTGACGGCGCGCGGCAATGACTTCGGATTCGGGATCGCGTTCATAACGGGCACCGGCCCACCGACTTCGATGTACGGCACGCTGCCATTCACATACGATTCGGTCTCGTGTGCGGTGGCACCTGCGGTAGTGTAATCCAAGTTGCCTTCAGTGATAATGCGAAACATGCGGCCCATAAGTCGAATTCCTTTTCGAGGCGGGGGGGCATCGGGCGGCACAGCCGGGCGATTAGGCTGCACGCCGCTTGCGTACCTTCTGTTTCGGCGAACGGGGCGACCCCGATTCACCATCTTCCCCACTTTGGCTCGTTTCTGCGTCCATCGACCTTGCGGCTCCTGCCGAATATGCGGGTCGCGCCGGACTGCTGTCGCCCGTCTCGATCTCTTCGATTTCCATCCCCGCACGGGAAAGGGCTTCGTACGCCACTTCCGTATCGATGACGTTCTGCCCCGCGCGTTCGGCCACCGCGAACGCCGACGACGCCAGTTGGTTCAAAACGCGAGGCACACCGCGACCGTGAACGGCAATCAATTCGATCGCTTCATCGGTAAACACTGAGTCGGCATCGCCACCGCATCGTTCGATTTGCCCGCGCAGATACTGTGCAGATTCTGAGCGGGAAAGCCGTTCGATACGCGGTCTACAGCCGATTCGCTGCGAAAGTGCCGAGAGTGCCACCGATCCTAGGCGTTCGCGAAGTTCGGGTAAACCGGTGAGAACGGCAAAGACCGCCTTGGCCCCGCACGCTTCCAGATTGTCCAGAAGCCGAATCTCTTCGAGCAGATTGTCGTTCAAAAGATGCGCATCATCGACGACGATCACCGTGCGCTTCTTCGCCGTCAGTTCGGACAACAGATGATCGAACACGTTCAGACGCAGTTCCTGTTCACCAAGATCGCGGTACGGTTTGCCGAGGTCGAAGAGGATCGCTTGATACAAATCCGCCGGGCGATGGAACTTCGTCGGCGGCAGCAGAATCGGATGCGCGGAACTCGGCAGCGCATCGAGGAATCGCAGTAAAGCAAGCGTTTTACCACTGCCAAGCGGGCCGTCGAGCAACGCGATGCCTTCGTCGGATTCGTACGCCGAAAGCAATTCGGCGAGTGCGTCATCATGCGACGGGATAGCCTGATACGACTCCCGCACGGGGGTCGGCCGGAACGGACGCGATGTCAGCCCGAACCGTGCGAGATCCATGTGCATGTTCCTGTATTCGCGAGCCGTAATTGTGTTAATGAGAGTATCGGTTGTGCCGGTCGGGCAACTTGAACCGCATATCAGGGAGTCGCACTAATGTCCGCCGCTGCGTCGGCCGCGCACACTGTGCGGGAACATCGTTTCTTGTTGCCATTTGCCGTAGATATCGAACGGAATTTCGCGGGATCCCCCCACCACTTCGAGGCCATCCATCGTGCGGGCTTCGGCGGCAAGTGCGGGCGATACCCAGAGTTCCGCGACTTCCAGCGTGTTCGGGATCATCGCGAATTTTAGCTTCTCCGGAATCGGCTGCCAGCACGTCTCGACGCACATTTCGATGCACTCGCGATCCGTGTTGAACGCGATCGGCAGCTTCGACCGCCAGAGGAATCGCGCCGTCAGGTTGTTCATGTTGAACGGCACTTTCCAGATCGAATCGAGTGCGCGATTCGTGGTCAAGTCGCTGATACCGATGCCCGTGCCGTTGCCGTGGCTCTCGGGGGAAATGTCGACGCAGCCGATGCGAACGATCCGTGGATTGGCGGCGGCGAGTTCCATCTCCGGCGAGGCTTCGATGAGCAACCGCCCGACGACGTTCGGATCCATACCCGCGCCGGAATAGTTTTTGCCGCACTCGCCGACGATGAGCACATCGAGTGCCGCGAACGGCAACCGCCCCATTAACTTGCGGGCTTCCTCAAGCAATATCGGCTCGCGATTCAGCAGAGCGTCGCGATCGACGACTTCGAGCATTGCGGTTTCTTCGTTGGCATTTTCGAGAATCGCCAGGCCACCGAGAAACGGCGTTTTGTCGATGATGACCTTCACCGATTCGATCATCATGTCGCGCAAGCCGCGATACCCCCACCGGTGATGTTGATCTGCCCCGAGCCGTTTCCCGAGGCCGATGACCGCCATTTTGACGACGCCGCTCTCGATCGTCCCGCGAAAGTCGGTGTGCGGTTTCACGCGCGAAACCGTGACCACACCATCGGCTTCGAATGCGTTCTTATCCCACCACACCGGCTCGCCCCACGAGTTCGTGCCGATGGTGACCGCGTCCATATCGGTGCGAATTTCGACGCCGAGATGCGCTTCGTCGATCTGGTAACTCGCGAGCAGACCCCGTTGGCCTTCGGGCGTCGCGCCGCCATGCGATCCCATCGCCGCCACAACGAACGGCTTCACGCCAAGCTCTTTCAGGGCATCGATTGTGGCCTTGGCAATCGTCAGATAATTCTTGATGCCGCGACTGCCACAACCGACTGCGATCCGCATTCCCGGCTTCAGGCGTTTCGCGAGCGACGATTCGAGCCACGCCCTTCGCGTCTCGGCCGCCACGTCGGCGACCGTCAGTTGCGGAGCAGTCTGGCGAACGAGTTGCACGGTAGGAAGCTTCACGGAAAGTCTCGGTTACAGTTACGGGCAATGTGGGGTTATAATAGCGACGTTCGCCTTTTGTTCTTCCTATCAGTAATTGCCATTGGTATAAACGAAGTTTACCCGCGGAGAGCCGAATATGGCGGTCGAGTCACCGAGTACGATTCCGATGACGGACGAGCAACTTTATGCACAGGCGGCGAGTGCGTATTGTGCGTCGCTTCCGTTGGAGCACTTCATGGAATCGACGGGGCAAAGTACTCAACGCCAGATCACGCTCGAGAGTTTCGCTTTGATCTGCGCCGAGCGGCCGGACGTGCATATTTTCAGCGAATTGCTCGTGCAATACGGCCCGGTGACCGCGATCCTGCGTGTGGTCCCCGACAACATGGTGCTGATCCACGATGGCGCGGTCGAAGCCCAAGGCAGTTACGACCTTTCGCTGCAAGCGGCGCAGCCGTTTTTCGTTCTCGAATACGTCTCGCCCTCGAACGCACGCAAAGACTACGTCGACAACTTCCACCGGTACGAACGCGATCTGCACGTGCCGTACTACATGACGTTCGAGCCGGAAATCCAGCTTCTGAAGTTGTTCCATCTGGAAGCGGGTAAGAAGGGCAAAGGCGAACGTTACGTCTGCGTGAACCCGAACGCCGCAGGGCGATTCGAAGTTCCGGAGTTGGAACTCGAATTCGCGATCCTCGACGACTGGGTGCGTTTCTGGTTCCGTGGCAAACTGCAATCGCTACCCGCCGAACTGATGAACCAACTGAAAGCGATGGCGGTCGAACTCGCAATTTCGGAGCGTCGCCGAGCGCAGGCCGAGCAACGCGCCGACGACGAACAACGTCGTCGGGAGTCGGTGGAAGTCGAGTTGGCGCAACTCAAGGCGGAGAATGAGCGGCTGCGCAAGCACTCGGCAAACGGCACGTAGATCACTTATTCTGATTTTTCGGCAACCCCAAGTCTTTCGTAACCAAAGTGGCACGAAACTTGCACTTTTCAGCCGTTGCCACCTCGTGCAATTGGAGAGAATCGGCAGATTGTCGTCGATAGTTTGGCGGCGGTCCTGGCCGTATCGCATTAACGAAAACTGGAAAGGCCGTTCGATGGCGAGCCATTACCTGACGCCGCAGGTATTTACCGAAACCTTCCGCGATGCGATTCGCGTGGGATTCAACTGGGATCGGTTCCTTGCGGAAAAGTGGCCAATCGAGTTGGTGACACTCGACTCGCCATCGGATTTGGTGAGATGCTTTATGCCGTGGTACATCGGGACGATTGGCGACGAAGTCGCGTACGATCACCCCGAAGCCGCGCCGATGAGTTTACACGATGTGCCGAAAGCAATGCAGTTACTCAACGAGGAACGCAAAGCGGACATCCAGAATTACGTCGACTTGTTTCGTAAGGAAAAAGGCGTCATCGAGTTCACGGCCCCGACGTATGCGCTTCCGGACGACCAATATTTTATCCTTGATCGCAACCATCGATTGTCCGCACTCGCACTGAATGCGGTACCGTTCCGCGTAACGCTCTGGAACGTTCGCGGGCCGCTGGAATCCGATGGCTTGCTCGATCTTATTCACTGGACGCCACCGCGTAAGAGTTCTTCATGATCGACCTGCACTGTCACATTCTGCCGATGATCGACGATGGGGCGGCCTCGTTGAACGAGGCACTAGCGATGGCGCGATTTTGCGCGAACGATGGCATTACGCATATCTTCGCGACGCCGCACTGCCATAAATACGTTCACTTGCTGCGGGACACGATATTGCCGCACGTCGTACTCTTAAACGAACAACTGCGGTCGGCCGAAATCCCGCTCACCATCTTGCCCGGTTCGGAAATCCAAGTGACGGATACGACCGAGTATCGCCGCGAGTTCGAAGCAGGGGTGTATTGCCATCTGGGAGACGGACGCGATTTTACGCTCTTGGAATTCAACTGGGCACAAGAACAATTCCCGTCGGACGCCGCCGAGTTAGTGAGTTGGATTCGCGCGCAAAACATGACGCCGATCTTGGCGCACCCCGAACGGCACAATTATTTCTGGAAAGACCCCGCAAAGCTTCAGGCGTTGGTCGATGCCGGTGCTTGGGTGCAAGTCACCGTCGATTCGCTGTTGGGCAATCACGGTCCGTCGCCAAAGGTGGCTGGCGAAGCGATGCTCCGGAAGTATCCCGAGGCCGTGCTCGCGACGGATGCCCATAACATGAGCCGCTGTTCGGGGATGTCCGCCGGGTATGAGTGGGTACAGAAGCACCTCGGACCGGCCCGCAGCGACGATCTGCGTATTCGTGCCGAATCCGTGCTGGCGAGCGCGACAACTGCACTTTAAATCGCCTTTGCCAGGCTCGTTTGGAATGCGGCGACGCCGGCTCCGGGGGTCATTTTGTAGCCGCTTTCGATTAGCACGAGTTCCAGTGCGGAGATCGCGCCGAGGACATCGAAGGCGTCGGTGTAGCCCATGTGGCTGAGCCGCCAGATTTTGCCCTTCATGTTGTCTTGGCCGTCGGCGAACTTGAATCCGTACTTCTTTTCCATCATTTTTAGCGTCGCGCTGCCGTCGATGCTGGCGGGCACCGTAATCACGGTGAGGCCGTTATTCGGGCGTTCGGCAAACAGTTCCAGCCCCATCGCGGCAACGGCGGCACGGCAAGCGGTCGCCATCTTCGCGTGACGTGCCCACAAGTTCTCGATGCCTTCCGCACGGATTTTCTTCAGGCTCACTCGCTGCGCTTTAATCAGCGTGTTCGCTGGTGTAAACGGTGTGTCGCTCTCGGCGATGCTCTTTTTGTATCGGCGCAAATCGAGGTAAAAGTTGCGGACCGGCGTCGCGTCGATGACTTTCCATGCCTTTTCGCTGACGCTGACGAACGCCAAACCGGGTGGCAGCATCAGTGCCTTTTGCGAACCGGTGACGCAGATGTCGATCTTCCAATCATCGGTGCGGCACTCCATCGCCCCGAGGCCGCTGATGGCATCGACCAACAGTAGCGCGTCGGTTTTGGCGACGAGTTCGCCGAACGCGGCGACATCGTGGCCGACGCCGGTCGAGGTTTCGCTGAGCGTGGAAAGCACGATCTTTGCGTCGGGGTTGGCCCGGAGCGCGATGTCGAGCATTTGCGGCGTGACGGCTTTGCCGTAAGGCACTTCGACATTGATGACGTTCGCGCCGTAGGCCTTCAGGACGCCGCGCCAGCGCTCGCCCCAACGGCCAGCCGTCAGCAAGATCGCCTTGTCGCCGGGCACGCTGGCACAAGCGACGGCGGCATCCATCCCGCCGGTACCCGAACTCGTCAGCGTTAGCACCGTGTTCTTCGTCTGAAAGACGTATTTGAGGTCTTCGGTGACTTCACCGAGGATCGCTTTCGCTTCGGCCGTACGGTGGTACGTCACCGGTTTGGCGAGTTCGAGCAGGGTTTCCTCGGGCACGGGGGTCGGGCCGGGGGTGAAGAGTCGCGCTTTCATCGGAGACGGTCCTGTCAGGAAACAACGGAAACAGACGCTATTAAATTACGAGAGTGGCGAAACGTTGCGAGGGTTCGCACGCCGCTGGTGTAACCGCGCGCGTCGATTCGCACTAAACTGACGTCGCCCTGGCATGGAGGAATGCGATGCAACCCGATGAAATCGTGATATCGAGTGACACCGCGCGTGCGGATCGTTTGCCGCCCGGCCAGTCGCGTACCGTGAAATGGCCCGTTTTGCACGAAGGCCCCGAACCGACATTCGACCCGGCCACGTGGGATTTCGCGATCTTTCCGAAGCCACTCGTAGAAACGCCCGTTCGCTTCACGTGGCCGGAGTTCTGTGCGTTGCCGCAGGTGAAAGTCTTCGCGGATATGCACTGCGTGACGCGCTGGAGCAAACTCGACAACCTCTGGGAAGGTGTCGCCACCCGCGAACTCTGCAACCATTGCACGATCGCGCCCGAAGCCAAATTCGTCATGGTTCACTGCGAATATGGCTACTCGACGAACTTGCCAATCGACGAATTTTTCGCCGAAGATGCCTTGTTCGCGATGAAGCACGATGGCCAAGATTTGCCCCTCGATCACGGTTATCCCTTGCGGTTGGTCATTCCGAAGCTTTATGCATGGAAGAGCGCGAAGTGGGTGCGTGGCATCGAGTTCATGACCGACGACCGCCCCGGCTACTGGGAACGCCCCGAGAACGGCCAGTACCATATGCAAGGCGACCCGTGGACCGAGAGCCGCTTCGGTGAGCGGACAAATGAGTAGCGATTGATTCTGGCGGAGATAACTTCGTGAAAATGTTCACAATCCCTTGAATCATCGCGCGTTTCGGATGGGATAGACATTGTGCGGCTGCGAGATGGAGTATCATAGCACCGTACGCCCGGCCGTTGCGCCACGATCTCTACGGAGAGCGATCATGTTCCAGATACGCAAGATCCTATACCCGACCGACTTTTCCAGTTTTTCGACGCGCGCCTATTTTCACGCGATCGGTATGGCGGAGAACTATCGCGCGAACCTGATTCTCGCGTACGTCTTTACTCCGGGTGTCGAAGGGCAGACGATTGCGGATCGCGAGTTCTGGCGCAAGGAACTTGAGTCGGTCCGCCCGACCAATTCCAAAATTCCCGTTACGCATGTGTTCATGGAAGGCGACCCCGCCGAAGAGATCGTACGGTATGCCGACGACGCGGGGATCGATGTCATCGTGATGGGCACGCACGGTCGCACCGCCAAAGAACGCCAACTCATGGGCAGTGTGGCCGAGCGAGTGATGCGCGACGCGCCGTGTTCGGTACTCGTGGTGAAGATGCCGCGCGGCAGCCAAAACATCGAACCGCAACACGTGGCACTCGCCGAACACGCGTAAACGGTCGCTTTCCTTCACAACGCAACGAGACATTACCGCCTTACGGGGTGGCTACCACGGAAACCATCGCGAACGAACCGGCTTGGCGGGAGTTCGCGCGTGCGCCACTGGTACCGCTCGCCATCGCGTCCGGGTGCGGGTTGGTCCTCGACCGGTATGCGGGCGTACCGCAAGCGTTCGGTTTCGCGGTGGCGGCACTCGGGTTGGTCGGCTGGTTGATCGCATATCGTAAACAACAGGCTTCGCTCACGCTCTGGTTGTGGGTCTGTGCCATGGGGCTGTCTGCGGCACATCACCACACGCAACGCTTCGCCTATTCCCACGACGACATTGGCCACTTTGCCACCGATGCACCGGCGATTGCTTATGTTCGCGGCATCGTCGACGAGTCGCCGGTCGTTCGCAAAAATAGCCCGACGGAACTGTTCGGCCCCGCGCGAAGAGTCGAACGTGCCATCACCGTTCTCGATGTCACCGAACGCCGCGGCGAGGATGGCCACTGGCTTCCCGCCACGGGATATTTGCGGCTGAGCATCGATCGTATCGTCGATCAAGCCGATCCGCATTTCCTCGAGGGCATCACCGTTGGCGACGAGATCGAAGTCGTCGGCATGTTCTCGAAACCGAGCACGCCGAGCAACCCCGGTGAGTGGGATCATGCCGCGAGTTTGCTCGATCGGCGCATACGTGCGGAACTGCGTGTGGTGAAATCGACGATGCCCGCCACGCGGCTCGATAGCGGTGGCCGGTGGTCGATTCGCTTCGGTCTCGCGTGGTTGCGCGGGCGATTCACGCGCGTTCTCGATGCGCGTTTTCCCGCGCACGAAGCGGGGCTGGCGCGGGCGCTGTTACTCGGCGATGGCACTGCGATGGAGCGCGAAGAATGGGATGGCTTCGTGCGAACCGGCGTCGTTCACGTGCTCGCGATTTCGGGGCAGCACCTCGTAATTTTGGCGGGCTTCATCTGGTGGACGCTGCGGATCCTTGGCGTGCGGCGGCGTCACGGCGCGTGGGCGGTGTTGTTTATCGTCGTCGGGTATGCGGTCGTCACGGGGCTGCGGCCATCGGCGATGCGGGCGACTGCGATGGTCGGTATCGCCTGCGGGGGCGTGCTGCTTCGCCGACCGGTTTTGACGGCCAACGCTTTCGCGTTCGCCTGGCTCGTTACCGTAGCGTGGAACCCGACCGATGCGTTCACGGCAGGGTGCCAACTCTCGTTTATCTCCGTTTTCGTGCTGATTTGGGGCGTATCGCGGTGGTTGGCCCCGGCAAAAAAGGCTCCGCTCGACCGCCTGATCGACGAATCGCGGCCACCGTGGGTGCGGGCCGCGCGTGCATTCTTGCGAACTCTCGGTGTTGCGTTTGCGCTTTCGGTCGTTCTTACCGTGGCGAACTCGCCGCTCATTATGCAGCGGCAAAATCTCGTCGCGCCGATGGGTGCGATCCTCGGCCCGCCGCTCGTTTTTCTGACGACGATCGCGCTGGTTGCCGGGTTCCTGTTGCTCATCGTTGGCATCTTCGGCATCGGGCTGACGTTCCCGTTTGCGGTCGTCACCCGCGAAAGTCTGGCCGCTTGCGATTGGCTCGTCCGCATCGCCGATGGCGTGCCCGGTGGCTGCGTCTACGTACCGACGTTGCCGATCGGTTGGACCGTCGGTTTTTACGCGATCCTGATCGGTGTCGTGCTTCTCGATGCGAAGTGGGCGAAACGGGCCGGTATTGCGCTTTTGTTATGGTCGTTGTTCGGCCTCGTCGGCGTGCCACCCACGGTGAAGGACGAACTGCAAATCACGTTTCTCTCGGTCGGCCACGGCGGTTGCACCGTGCTCGAAACCCCCGATGGCCGCGTGCTCGTTTACGATGCCGGTTCGATGGGCGGCCCCGATGCGGTGCGGCGCGTGGTTGCGCCGTTCTTGTGGCATCGTGGTCATGCGCGGATCGATGAACTGTTCCTTTCGCACGCCGATCTGGACCATTTTAACGGCGTCGTCGAACTACTACGGCGGTTCCCCATTGGGCAAGTCACGCTCACGCCATCGTTTGCCAGCAAGTCCACGGCCGAGGTCGCGGAGATAATCTTGGCGCTGAAACGCTATCGCGTGCCGCAACGAATCGCGGTGGCGGGGGATCGTTTCGTTGCGGGTAATGTGCAATTGGAAGTGCTGCACCCGCCGCCGGTGGGGCCAGCCGGTTCCGAGAACGAACGCAGCTTGGTGCTGAAAGTGACGCACGCCGGCCACACGATTTTGCTCACCGGCGACCTCGAAAAAGCCGGTGCGGCACGGGTGTTGGAATTACCACCGGTGCCGACTGACATCCTGATGTCACCGCACCACGGTAGCCGTGCCGCTTACACCAGCGCGTTCGCGGCCTGGGCGACGCCGAAGTTCCTCGTCGCCAGCCGTGGGAACCGCCCGGAAAGTGCCGTGAAAGAAGGCTGGGACACGTTCACGCACGGTGCCATTTTCGTGAAAAGCCACGCCACCGGCCTCACAGTCGAATCGTACCGCACTGGTGAGCGCATCGTCGTCAGCCGGGGCGGGCGGTGAACCTTTCTGCGCGACTCCCATCCGTATTGCGCAAGATTTTTCCCCCACGGATGTATCTCCCGATGAGTTTAAGCGAAAGTTTGACAAGTGAACTTGGGCCGGATGATGGCGGCGACCCGAGGCGGTTCCACGATCGGCGAACGTGGGACGACCAACCGCGGCCCAACTGGCGCAAAGCCCTGCAACTGTGCGGTCAGGTGAAAGACGCCCTTCACGGGATTCTGGCCGAGTGTCGCGATGATGTCGTGCGAGATGTATTCGTCGTATCGGTCGTACCCGCTCCCAACTCGGCGCGGTTACTCGTCGCAGTCGCCGTTTCCAACACGGCAGACGCGACCGACCCCGACACGATTCTCGAACGACTCCACCGCCACCTCGGCCCGATCCGCGCGGAAGTCGCAGCCAGCATCAACCGCCGCAAAGTGCCAGAACTGGCATTCGTAGTGGTGGCGAGTGGCGTGTGAAAGGCGAGTGACATATAATCGACTTATTTACGAGTGCCGATTATGTTCCTGAACCGCCAACGCATCCTTGCCGAGTTTCTTCAACGGGCCGGCAGACCCGTCGGCAAGATCGAACTCATGAAATGGGCGTTTCTGTTGAAGATGGAATCGGTCAGTAAGGGCGGGGCCTCGTTTTACGAGTTCGTGCCATACCACTATGGGCCGTTCTCGTTCGGCCTGACACGAGACGCGAACGAGCTTGAAAAAACCGGCTGGCTTGCGAGCAACGATAAAACTTGGGAACTGACAGCAAAAACCGGTCGTCCACCACTTCCCGCGGAATTAGAATCTGACGTCAGGCGGATCGTCGAGCGGTTTCGGAACGTGTCGCAAAACGACCTCGTACGGCAGGTCTACCGTTCTCACGTTACGTACACGGTGAACAGTCATATCGAGCAATTGGCGGTGCGAACGATTGCTACACCGGGCATTTACACCGTCGGCTACGAAGGCCGACAACTCGATGGCTTGCTCGATCTGCTCGTACAAAATGGCATTCGTCGTTTAGCCGATGTGCGGCGAAATCCCGTTTCGCGCCGTTTTGGATTTCACAAGAGTACGCTCGCACGCCACTGCAACTTGTTGGAAATCGAGTACGTTCACGTCCCGGAACTCGGAATCGCTTCGGAAGAGCGTACCCACCTGTCGGCCACGCGGGACTATGCCGAACTCTTTTCGCGATACGAACGCGAGACGATCCCGTTGCAATCGCAGCACGTCGACCGAGTCGCAGCATGGATGACCGAATCGGCGACTGCGATCTTGTGCATGGAACGCGACGCTTGCGACTGCCACCGGGGTCGGCTCGCGAATCGTTTGCACGAATTGACCCAACTGCCGATCATCCATCTTCGGTAGCGAAAGCATCGAACAACCCAGGGCCTTTCGCGTCGGCCTCGAAGGTCTTGATAACCATCCAGTTCTTGCGGTGGTTCGTCATGTTCCCCACGACGATCCACAAGTCTTTCCCGGCGCGGTAACCAGGGGCACTCCAGAGCGATTCGGGCCGATCCGCGTAGGCTTCCTGTGCGAGCAATTGATACGCGCCCCACTCGCGAACTTGCAGTCGATGTTCCGATACCGCATCGCGAAACTGGATGTAAGGTGCGTAACGAACTTTGCCGACCATCGGCTCCGCAACGGCTTGATCTTCCAAATCATCAAAGAGCGAACGGTGGTATTCGGGCGGTGTAAGCTCTTCCTTCTGAACGGTCTCACCAGTCCATTTATCGTGTGGAACGAAGAGTACTCCCAGTGACAAACGACACGCATTCAACGCCTCGATGGACGTCACCTTTCTCGTGTCCAACCAATCGACGATGTTGGCTTTCTTCACCTCCTTTGCGGAATCCCAAGGAGTGGAAGTGGGGTGCTTTTCGTCGTCGACTCGCCACGATTCCATCCGGTTATCGCTCGGATTCCGTTGCAAATCGAGCGAGTAAGTGTGCCGTGCCCGAAAATTGTTCGTACCCGCATTCGCGCCTACCGGGACCATCAGCGGGTACACTCGCAGAAATTGATTACAGGCGAGGGTGTACCCAGCCATGCAGACTCGTTGACCGTACTTCTTTGAATCTTCGGGAACGGTTCGACCGAGAACGACGAAGTCTTCAACGTGCAATGCGTTCATCGTGAAAGTCCTCGGGGTTGTGATAGTAAATGCCCAGCGACGGTCGTCGCGGGGCTTTTCGGGCTACTTCCCCTGATTCCAGTAGATGCGGCAATTGCCAGTAGCGCGGCCCACGGCGACGATGTCGGGTTTGCCGTCGCCGTTGAGGTCGCCGACGGCTAAATCCTCGACTGCCACGCCGCCATCTTCGAGTATGTAACGCTCCCATTTCTGTTCGGTACGGCTGTTTTGTATGGCGTTCTTGTAAATGCGGATGCCGCGTCGCTCTGTAAACTTGTCGCCGAGTTTTGGATTCGGATCGTCTCGTACGCCAACGATGATTTCGTCCTGCCCCTGGCCATCAAGGTTCGCCATTTTCACGGCGTGCCCCCAGCGGAGTTGATTATCGATGATCGTTCTTGTGAACGGCTTGCCGAGAATATCGTAACGATACGTGACGACCTGATTGCCGTGCCACGGTTCGATCGTTGCGATGGCATCCGATCCGGATGTGAGTTCGCTGGTACCGCGACTCCCTTTCGGATCGCTTTGTTCGCCGAGGCAGTACGGGTTCGGATTAAAAAGAGTGCGAACTTTCCATTTGATATCCGTTACGCCTTCGTAACTCGCGGCAGAGAGGTTCCATTTCGTCTCGCGAACATATCCTTCGTACGGTCCCTTTGCCATGATGTTGTGAACTACGTGTAGCTGATCGTTTATCACCAGCGGCTTCCAGTTCTCCGGCTTTGTTGGTTCTTTTGGCACTTTGTAGCCGAGAATGCGCACGGGGCGGCCGTCCATCCAGTTCATCTCTTTGCTGGCGTCGCGGCCCATGAGCGGGGCCATCACGATGTCGAGTTTGCCATCGCCGTCGAAGTCGGCCACCCGCACTCGGTGGACCAGCGGCTCATCGCAGGGTATCGCGTGCATCGTCCATTCGTCGTCGAGCGATTTAGCGCGTTTGAGCCAATGGAGCGTGCCGGGGTTCTTGGTGTCGAACGGCTTCCAGCCCGCGCCGATCACGAGTTCGAGGTCTCCATCGCCGTCGATGTCGAGCGCACAGACACACACGTTATCCGGCTTCGTTTTGCCATCGAGTATCACCCGCTTCTTCCACGTCGGGTTTTCGTACCAGACGACTTTGTGCTGATCGACGACGACGATGTCGGGCTTCTTGTCGCCGTTGATATCTTCGATGATGACGGCGTAACCGATCTTCAACCCGGAGTCGATTTCTTGCACTTTGAACGTGGGAAAGCCTGGCGGTGGCGCGGGCGAATCCTTGAGTACAATCGGCTCGGCGGCCCCAATGGTTGTGCCGATTGCCAGCGTTAGGCAAACTAGCGCATTCGCCCAAAGTCTCGCGATCATTAGCGTGGCTCCTATCCGTGTTCTAATTTAACGTGCCGTCGGAATGCCGACGGGATATGATGCCCGAGCGATCTTCGCAACGCAAGACACCGCGTGGAGAAAGGTACAGGATGTCCGTACAGACTTCGCATCGGCCGGCCCGCGAATGGTTGTGGCTCGTCGTTGCGCTCGCGATCGTGGGCGGGATTCTCGTGCCGTTTTGGCAACTCGGCGGCGCGGGCGAATCGCGTGCGGAGTTCCTCGCGAAGTGGACGCCCGAACGCATTACGAAGTTGCTCATCGGCCCCGAACAAGCGGTTTGCTATCTCTGTTTCGTCTGGGCATCGCTCGTACTCGTTTCGCGTTCGCGGGAAGTCTACCGGCAGAAGGCCGCGTTCGCGCTCGAACTGTTGCCCACCGAAGAAGGCGCGCGAATTCTCCCCGAAGACGCCCGACCACTCGCCCGCAAGGTCGATCAGGTGACAACGCGCGGCGGCCCGTACATTTTGTCGAACATGATCCGCCTCGGTCTGGGAAAATATGCGGTCAGCAAGTCGGCCACCGACGTCGGCGAAGTCGTGCGAAATCAGGCGGACATCGAGTACGGGCGGCTCGTCGCCAGTATGGGCGGCCTCGTGAATTACCTCGCTTGGGCGATCCCCGCAGTCGGGTTTATCGGCACCGTCCGCGGCCTCGCTGGCGCTTTCGGAATGGCCGGGTCGCAAGAACTCGACATTGCCGCGTTCACCCGGCAGGCGACCGACCAACTGAAAATCGCCTTCGATTGTACGCTCGTCGCGCTCGTGCTCAGCATCGTGCTGATGTACATTTTGCACACCGTGCAACGAGCCGAGGAAACGCTCGTCATCGATTGCCAGGAGTATTGCCAAGAGCATCTGTTATTGCGGCTTTACGATCCGAAGGCATCGGAATAGCCCCAGTCCCATGGTTCCACCATGGGCTGAGTGAGCGACCCCTTCAGGGTCGGGGTTCTGTTCTTCGGTCCTGAAAGGATCGCTCACGTAGCCCATGGTAATACCATGGGAGGGGGTCGCACCCATTGGCAATGTGCCTGACCGCTGACCGCCGCTGAAAGCGAGCTTATGATCTGGACGCGTAAATCTTCACCCGATGCTCCTGCGGACCGCAACAAGTTGCTCGGGCTGGACCTGACGGCATCGCGTGCCCGTGCGGTTGCGGTCACGGGTGGACATTCGCGCGCGATCGAATGGGAGCCGGGCCGCCACGATCTCATGATGTTCCTCGGCCTCGAACGACGTACGCCGGAACTCGGCCGCAGTGGCTACGCGATCTGCCGAAAACACCCGCATCTCGTTTGCACGAACTTCCTCCCGTGCCTCGGCTTGGCCCGCGAATGGCGCGGTTCGCGAATGACGTTGTCTCCCGAAACGGCGCTCGCCGCAACCTTCGAGGCGATGCGTGCGCCAATCGTTGCCGAGGCCGACGGGTTCGCAATGGTGTTGCCGTCGTACCTGACCGCGAGCCAAGTCAAAACCGTAAACGAACTGGCCACGAAGGCCAAACTGCCGTTGCGTGGCACCGCGATCATGCCGCTGGCGATTGCGGCACACCGTGCGGCTTCGGTGTTGAATCCGAAAGCCGAATCGAGAGACTCCGCATCGCATCGCCCCGACTGGGTCGTGCCGATTCGTACAGCGGAGGCCGGTCCGGGTGCGGTCGTGATGATCGACGTCGATGAATA
This sequence comes from Limnoglobus sp., assembly GCA_043727665.1. GTDB lineage: Bacteria > Planctomycetota > Planctomycetia > Gemmatales > Gemmataceae > Limnoglobus. The sequence goes on from JAYSYI010000163.1 coordinate 16,531, forward strand.
CGCACTGTCCGCCACCACCGTGTACGTCGATCGTGGCGAAGTCCGGATTCTGTCGGCGGGCGCGTGGCCGCGTGTCTCTCTGAAAGTGTGGAAAGATCGGCTGATCGATTCGTTGTCCGACCGTTGCGTGCGACTGTGCCGGCGCGACCCGCGCGACTCCGCCGATGCCGAGCAATCGATGTACGAACAACTCGATGCCGCACTCGATGCAATGCGTGCGGCCCAACCGGCGACGCTGACCGTGCGTGCCAAAAAATGGTATCAGGACATCGTGCAACAACCCGCCGAGTTCGATGGCTATTGTGCGTCACTCGTGAATTTGGCGTGGGATAACATTCGCGAAGTCATCGGCACCGCAAATCTGCCGTTGCCGCCGCGCGTCGTCTGGCTAACCGATGCGGCCGCGAAGTTACCAGGGTTGGCAGCGATGCTTTACCAAAACTCCGCCGAGCAAACCGAAGTCGCGATGTTGCCAATCGACGCAGCAAGCGAAGCCGCCGCCGCACTGCACGCCCGTTGGCTAGCCGCCACACTCCCGCGAACGCACCTCGACCGGGCCATCCCGATCGACTTACCCACCGAAACGATTGCCAAGACCACGAAGCGCGGCGTTCCCTCCGCGAAGTAAGGAAACGTAGCTCGCGTCTCGCAGACGCGCCACGACTCCCTCACTAACGCGTTTTGAAGTTGCGCGAATTTGCAACTCAGACACGCTTTTTGGACCGCCAGAGTTTCCAAATCCCGGTCTTTCGGCCCTTACCGGCCGAGAAACTAGTCCGCGAGAGCCGTAACAGAAGCCGGAACGAAAGTGAGTTCGGTGCGTATCTATGTCGGCAGCGTTCGCGGTTGGGCGTGCCGAAGGCGATCACCGCAACGTCGCACAAGCTCGCACGCAAAAGACCGAAGGCGAGTGGCGAGACGGAATTGACAATTTGGAATAAATCGCCGCTTCTCAAAATTCAAGGACGGCTCGCCGCCGGAAGACGTTCCTGGGGAGACGTTCCTGGGGCACTCTTTTTCGGCGGTGCGCCGAGCCAGCAGGCCGGGAACGTGGAGCGTTCCGAGGGGATATACTAAAAGCCGGAAGTCGGCGACGAAACCCGTTATGTAACTGATGCGCGAGCGCGTCACGGCTCGGCTCGTTGGGGCGACTGGGTTGAGGAGCGTTTTCGGACCTTTCGTTTGGTGACACGATCTCATCGTGATCCCGTTGGGACGGCTGATACCGATGCCGACTCCTCCGCCGACTTCCGGTTTTTTCCGTTCTCAAACCGGAGACTCTCGTGCTCATCAACCGATTGGATCCCACGCGATCCCTTGCGGCGGACGTCGAGGAAGCGGCGAAGTTGTCCTCAATGCCCGTGCAAAATCCCCAGGCCGCGGGCATTGATGTCGGCGACGTTTCGCATTGGGTGTGCGTCGAACAAACCCCCGATGGCTCGCCCACGACCCGCGAGTTCCCCGCTCACACGCGGGGTTTACGAGAACTGATGGCCTGGCTGAAATGGTGCGGCATCACTACCATCGCACTCGAAGCCAGCGGCGTCTACGGACACGTGCTGTTCCTCACGCTGCTCGAAGCCGGTTGGTCGGTCATCATCACGGCACCGCAGTTCACCCGGCAAATCAAGGGGCGTCCCAAAACGGATCGGCTCGATTGCCAGTGGATTCACCGGTTGCATCGGCACGGCTTGTTGCCGAGCATCTTCCAGCCCGACAACGCGACGCAGACCCTGCGTGACTTCGTACGGCAACGCGCCAACCTGGTCCGCTTGAGCAGTCATCACATCCAACGGATGCAGAAAGCCCTGGAGCTGATGAATCTCAAACTCACCGCAGTAGTCGAGGACGTGACCGGTCATACCGGCTTGAAAATCATTCGCGCCATCCTCGCCGGCGAACGCGACCCGCACGTCCTGGCGAAGTTACGGGACCGTCGTTGCAAACGCACGGAAGAGGAGATCGCCACGGCGCTCGAAGGTCGGTATCGCGACGAGCATCTGTTGGAATTGCGTTGCTGTTTTCACATGTGGGAGCAGTACCTGAAAATGATCGGCGAAGTCGATGAGGCGATCGCGGTTCAAATGCGCCGCATGAAGAAGACCACGGCGTTGCCGCCATTGCCGCCGCGAAAACATGTGCGCGGTCGTCGTCCGCACGATCCGAAGTTCGATGTGCGGATGGCGTTGTACCTGATGCTGGGCCTCGACCTGACGGAATTGGAAGGCCTCGACGAACTGAACGCATTAACACTCATCAGCGAACTCGGCACGGACATGACGAAGTGGCCGACGGTGAAGCACTTCACGAGTTGGCTGGGGCTGTGCCCGAACTTTCAGAAGACGGGCGGGAAGGTGAAGTCGAGCAAAACGCGGCGCGGGAAAGGTCGCGCGGCGTACACGTTTCGGTTGGCGGCATGGAGCCTGATGCGCAGCAAGAGTTATCTGGGCGCATATTTGCGTCGGCTGCGTTCGCGGCTGGGTGCTCCGAAGGCGATCACGGCGCTCGCTCACAAGCTCGCGAGGATTTTTTACACGGTGATGCGGTACGGCGTGGCGTATCAGAAGAAGAGTGAAGAGGAGTTCGTAAACGAGCATCAGAAGCGGATGGAGCAGAACTTGCACCGTCGCGCGAAGGAGTTGGGTTACGAGTTGAAGAAGATCGAAGCGCCGAAGGACGAGGTCGCGGCGTTAGCGTGAGTGTCGGTGTAATCTTTGACAATGCGAGCGGAAAACGCTGCTTCGCTGACGGCTCGCGGAGAGACTACGTACCGAGCCAAGAATCGCGACGCAAATCCAACGACAGTAACGAGTTAGGATCGCCTAACGTTCCTGGGG
>JAYSYI010000164.1:0-2045 GCA_043727665.1 Limnoglobus sp.
GACAGGAACGGCGGCTCGGTCGGTTCGATGATCGTCGTGGCATCGAGCCGGAGTAGCCGCCCGAGTTCCGCGCTGCCGACCCGCCAGCGTTCGCGAGCAATAATTACGGCTTGTTTGCGTCGTGCCAGTTCGACTTTCGCGCGGCTCGCTTCGAGTGGCGGAGCCAGTCCCTCGGCGAGTGCAATCGTTTTCTTCGTAACGACTTCGGCTTGGTTTCGTGCGAATTCGGCCCCAACGAGTTCGGCGCGGGCTTGTTGGACGGTGAAGTAGGCCTCGGCGACGGCGAGCATTGTGTCGTTGGTGATCGCTTGGCGGAATGCGGTGCGTGCGAACAAATCCTGGCGTGCGGCGAGGGGTGCGTAAATCGCATCTCCCGTGGAAAAGACGATGTTCGGGCCGAGGCCGAATGCGGCGGAACCGCGGCTCGAACGCAGGATGTCGCCAGCGAAGTTTTGCTGGCCGCCTTCGTGGCGAAAGTAATCGGTGCCGACCACGAGGTTTGGCACCCACAACAGCCTCGCACGTTCGTACTGCTTCGCGGCCAGATCGACTTGTCGAGCCGCCATTGCGACATCGAGCGGCCGTGCGTTCGCCAGTTGCAATGCGACGGCCAGCGTGATAGGGTACGTCTTTTCGCCGTCTTCGATGGTAGGCGTTTGGCTGCCGAGCAGAACGGAAGTGGCCGTGGCCGGCGTTTGCGGCCGGGCTGAGTTGCAGAGAATGCCCGCGCAAAGTAGTGCCAGCCCGCTCCGCATGGGTGTTCCTCGTTAGGTAATCAACGTAGTTTCGGCGAATAACAGGAAGTGAAAGCGGCTGCAACGCGAACCCATAATCGACTCTCGTCAAATTCATTCCACTCTGGCGCGCGGGACTAACAAAACCGATTTATCGGTCTCGTAAGTCCGGTGCGCGAGGAGAGTTTGCAGGTCAGTCATCATTTTGCTTGTTCTTTTGGATGAAGTAAAACGCGATCAAACCGATCAGCGCTACAATCATGATACCCATGAACAGCCAGCTATTGAGAAAATCCATTGCAGCGATCCTTTCAGAAGGTCGTAATTTCTGTCGCGTATGACAGAGTTCGAAATTAAGGAATACGCGACGGAATCGGGCGAGGTGATCGAGCGTCACCGCAATGACCCGCATTTCACGTGTTGTAACGACTAAAATTATCCGTTGCAAGACTCTGGCGGATTTTTCGCGCAGTTCACCGAATGCTTACGAATCGATTTTGACGGGCATCCCATTCGATGAAATCCAGCGACGGGCAACGCCTCTTGTCGTTATAATGAGTGATGTTACGATTAGTAATGGCAACGAATACCTCACTCGGTACCTCAACGTGAAGAGCACAGGGATGATCGACGGCTTAGCACTCGTGCGCAGCGGCGAACTTCTTTACACAGACGATGTTGGGCACGATGCGTGCGGCATCGGCGGCGTCGCCGCGAAAGATGGGAAGCCGAACCCCGAAGTGGTGCAGAAAGCACTGCAAGCCTTGAAGGCGCTCGAGCACCGTGGCGGCGTATGCGGCGATGCGGGTGATGGCGCGGGCCTGACCTGCCAGATCCCGCAAGCGTTTTTCCACGAAGAAGCGAAGCGCCTCGGCCTCGATCACACGAAGACGCTGAAACCGACCGACCGGATTGCGATCGGCTCATATTTCATTCACAGCGCAAATCCGGCACAAATTGCCCGTGCGCGCGAACTCATCCGGGTGGCGCTCTCAGGCGGTTCCCTGCAGTTCATGGGCTTCCGTACCGTTCCCACTAATGATGACATTTTGCCTTCAAAGGCGCGTGAGACGCGGCCGACAATCATCGAGCAAGTTCTGCTGCGGCTCAACGGCAGCCCCGACGATGCCGAACGCTGGCTGTATCGTCAGCGACTCATCCTGCGCGATCAGTTCCGCAAGGAAGGCCTCGAAGTCTACATCAACTCGCTTTCGGCGAAGCTCATCAGCTACAAGGGATTGCTGACGAGCCATCACTTCGTCGACTTTTACCCGGACATGCAAGCGCCGGGGTTCGAGGCGGGGATCGCGA
>JAYSYI010000165.1:0-2043 GCA_043727665.1 Limnoglobus sp.
GGCTTCGGCGAACGTTCTCGTGTTAATCGATCAACTCGAACCGCAGAAGTGGCCGCGCACCGCCACCGCGTTGCCGATGAAATACGAGCGCGATGGCACGGCGCTGCACGGCCCGGGTGGCCTCGGTGGCGTGCAGTTTCCCGTCACGACGAAGCACCAACACCCGGCTGCGGATAAAGCGATTATCGATCTCGTCCGGCAAGACCCGCGCGAAGTGTCGATTATCTGCCTCGGCCCGGCCACGACATTGGCGCAAGCGTTTATTCGCGATCCGGAACTGCCACGGCTCATCGATCGCGTCGTGATTGTCGGCGGTACGCATCGCGAGCCGGGCAATGCGGCCCCGATGGCGGAGTTCCATTTTTGGCTCGATCCCGATTCCGCACGACGCGTGTTGCGTTCGGCTGCCGACCCGATCTTGGTCCCGCTCGATGTCACGCGGAAACTGGTACTTTCGCCGACGGAGTTGCTCGAACTGCCGAACCCGGATTCGCGAACCTGCCAGTTCTTGCGAAAGGTTGTGCCGTACGGTATCCGTGCGAGTTCGCACCTTTACGGCATCGAAGGGTTCCACCTCAAAGACGTCCTTGGCATCGCCGCACTTGCGCTGCCTGGCTCGATCAGCACGCAGCCCAAAGTCGTCGATGTCGAAACGAGAGGCGAACTCACGAGCGGCATGATTATCGTCGACGAGCGAAAGAGCAGTAACGCCACGCCGAATTGCTCGTTCGGAATGGGTGCCGCCATCGGCGAAATCCGCCAATGGATCGAGCGCGTGCTGAAATCGGCACCGTAAATGCCATTTGTTGATCGCGGGTTGATGTTTTCGCAATTCGAAACGAATTGAGGGTTCACATCAGCGTACCGTTGGCGTATCTTCTCTGATACGACTTCTCCTTGCACACTCATCGAGCGCGAACATGGCTGTCTCTCGAATGGCACGACCTTTCTTCCTCGCTGCGACGGTCGCGGTGGTCATTTCGGTTGCGCTCGTCGCGCAATCGGCGAAGCCGAGCGGGGCGAAGATGGCCGAGGCGGCAAATGCGTTTCTCGGTACGCTACCGTCGGAACTCCGCAAGAAAGCGTCGTTCGATTACGACGATCCGCACCGCGAAGCGTGGTACTTCACCCCGCAACAGGACAAGCAAAAGAACTTCACCCGCAAGGGCGTTCGCATCGAGGAAATGAACGCCGAGCAGAAGACGGCCGCGATCGCGATTTTGAAATCCGGCCTGAGTACGAAGGGTTACGAGCAAGCGACGACGATCATGAGCCTCGAAGGTATCCTTCGCGATTTCGAAGGTCCAAACGGTGCGATGACGCGCAACCCGAACTGGTACTTCGTGAGCATCTTCGGCGAGCCATCGAACACCGGCAAATGGGGCTGGCGGCTCGAAGGGCATCACATGTCGATCAATTTCACGCTCGAAAAAGGCGAAGTCGTTTCCGCATCGCCGGTGCTGTTCGGCTCGAACCCCGCCGAAGTGAAATCGGGCGATAAGAAGGGCCTGCGGACGTTACCCGAGATCGAAGACCTCGCGAAAGAACTGATTCAATCGTTGAACGAGACGCAATTGAAAACCGCGAAGCAGGCGAAACCGCTACCGGAAATCAAAGAAGGTCAAGCCGATGCAGCCGTTGGCGAGATGGTCGGCATTCCGTCGAAATCTCTCACAGCTGAACAGCAAGCGACGTTGTGGAAATTGGTCGAAGCCTACGCGAATCGCCTGCCCGGCGATGTGGCAGCCGACGAACTCAAACGAGTCAAAGACGCAGGTGTCGGCAACGTCTGCTTCGCGTACGCCGGTGACACCGCACCGGGCAAAGGCTACACGTATCGCGTTCACGGTCCGAGCTTCGTCGTGGAATTTTTGAACGTGCAAGCCGACGGCCAGAAGAACCCCGCGAACCACATTCACAGTTCGTGGCGACGTCTGCCTAAGGACTTCGTGAAGTAACGCAATCTGGTGATCAGTACGGCGTGTGCGGGTTAGCGGGCGGTGCATCACTGTGAGATGCACCGCCCGCGCGGATCGACTTTCG
>JAYSYI010000166.1:0-2040 GCA_043727665.1 Limnoglobus sp.
CGTCGTTCAACCCATCGACCCCGACGCAACAACCACGCCCGCGAACATCGAAGCGCAACTGACCCAGTCCTACATCGACAATCCCAATGCGGCCGCGACCCGTTCGTTCGGCGACAATTCCCAGCAAGCGCCGCGCCGTAGCAAGCCCTTGTCGAAAACGTTCGACCGGCTGAATGACTACGAACTCATCAGCGAACTCGGCCACGGCGGCATGGGTGTGGTGTACAAGGCGAAGCAGAAAAAGCTGAACCGCATCGTGGCCCTCAAAATGATCCTGGCCGGTGCGCGAACACGCCCGGACACCTTGGCCCGGTTTCGCGGGGAAGCGCAAGCGGTGGCAAGGCTGGACCACCCGAACATCGTGCAGATTTACGACATCGGTGAGCACGACAATTTGCCATTCTTCAGCATGGAATACGTGGACGGCGGGTCACTGGAAGACCAACTCGATCACAAACCGATGGAGCCGATGCCAGCGGCTAAATTGATGGAGATTATCGCGCGAGCCATGCACTACGCGCACAGTAAAAGCGTGGTCCACCGCGATTTGAAGCCCGCGAACATCCTCGTGAGCAAAGAGGGGATTCCGAAGGTGACCGACTTCGGCTTGGCCCGCCAGCTTGATGACACCGAAGGCGGGTCCGCCGGCACGCGAACCGGGGTCATCATGGGCACCCCGAACTACATGGCCCCGGAGCAGGCCGAGGGCAAGACGAAATCGGCGGATCACTTGGCGGACGTCTACTCGCTCGGCGGCACGCTGTACGCGATGCTGACGGGCCGGCCGCCGTTTTCCGGGCCGAGCGTGGCTTCGATTCTGTCACAAGTCCGCGACTCCGATCCCGTGTCGCCGAGTCTGCTTCAACCGAATTTGCCGAAGGATTTGCAAACGATCACGATCAAGTGCCTGCAAAAAGACCCTGCCAAACGCTACGAATCGGCTGCCGCACTCGCCGACGATTTGGAACGCTTTATCGACGGCCGGTCGATCATCGCCCGGCCCGTGAGTTCGGTGGAGAAACTGTTGCGGTGGTGTCGTCGCAAGAAAGGCCAAGCCGCCGCCACGGCGGCAGCCCTGATTTTGGGCATCGGCTTCGTCGTGTCGCTGGTCGTGTTCAACGTACAACTGTCCGGCAAGAACCGCGAGATTTCCAACCAAAACCAGGAGATCAGCAAGCAGCGTGACGACTTGGTGACCGCGAACGGCCGCATCGTGCAGGAACTGACCGCGTCGCAAAAGACCGGCGATGCGTGGTACCAGACGATGAAACGGCTACGCCAGAGCATCATTCCCGAGTTGAAACGCTTCGGACTGGCCCGTCAACAAACCGAGTTGATGGCCATCCTGCGTGACGGCATGCAACAAGTCGAACGCGCCACGCCCGAAGGCGCTGCGGGCTTGGAACGGGGTCGCGTGCTGTACTTACTCGACATGGCCGAGCAAAACACGAGTCTCGATTCAGTTCTAGAAGGCACCCGCCCCGAGCGGTTGGCGAAAGCGGAAACGTACCTCGATCAGGCGTTCCAACTCTACGAACCCATCGCCACGAAGCCCGATGCCGGCGATTTGGCGTTATGGAACTTGGCCTTGATGTATTCGGAGCGTGGTCGGGTTCGTGTGTTGTTGGATAACAAAGTTGCAGGTAATGCGGACCTCGAAAAATCGCTGCAAATCTATCAGGAAATCGTGGACAAGCCGCGAACACCAGTGGGTTCGCCAGATTATATTTTTCCCGCCGATGCAATTCGCTTGCTGGCGCGGTCTCACTTCGATCTTGGCATCTTCACGATTGCGGAGGTCGATAAACGTGCTGAAACCCAATCGCACCTCTCAACCGCCTCAGATTTAGTTGATAAAGCATTACAGATTGTTCAGGCTGACCCCAAAGCCACTTACGTTGACGACGGATTCGCGCGTTTCCGATCAACGTCTGCCTCGATTCAAACTGGGCTGGCGTTTTTTGCTTTTGAACGCGGACTTGTGATAAAACAGCGCCCGAATAGCACAACATATGATATCACGGTGTCGGATCCGAAAAT
>JAYSYI010000167.1:0-2039 GCA_043727665.1 Limnoglobus sp.
GATCGCATTTATGGCGGCCGCGACTCGTTCCGGCTCTCGGAAATCACGCCCACCGTCAGCAAAGACGACGACGAAGTGTTACTCACTCGCCAAGGTTTACACGCCTTCCGGCTCCGCTTCCAGCATCCGCGCAAGGGCACGTGGCTCGAAGCCGAAGCCCCACTGCCGCACGACATCCGCCGAACGCTCGACATGCTCCGCACGCATCGGGCGGTCAGGTAGCGGGGTTGCATCATTTTGCGTCGACGATCACTCGATTGCGATTGCGACCGCCGGAACTACTGTGAATCGTTTCCATCGACACACCGGCACGGTTGTTATTTCGCTTTGCGTTCGGCAGAATACCGCGTTCCACGAAGATTTGGCGGATCGACACTTCGTTCCGACCGGCGTTCAATTGCCCATCGGTTGTGATGAGCGCGTTCGCCGCATCTTCGAATTGCGATTGCGGCGTCAGTAGCGAATGGTGTGCGAGGATAAGAATATCCGCCGTGCGTCGACCGATTGCTTTTCGAATTAACCACAGGCAAGCGGACCAGATTTCGCCGTCGTCGTGTACTTCGTTTTTCATATCGCGTGGATACAGCTTGTTGCTGTCGAGCCGCCGCAAGAATGGTGGGTTGGCTCCGCTGTAGAAGGTCGCATCCCAATTCCCGATACTCGCCTGCATCGAAACGGGCTTGTGCTCGGAGTAGAAACTCGCGGCCCAGTAATCGCCGAAAGCCTCCCCCATGCTGCCGCCTTCGTGCGTCGCCCCGAAGCCATTGACCATATCGTCTTGCATCGCGTGGCCGTATTCGTGGAGGACGATCTCGGCATCCTCGGCATCGTCGACGCCACCGGTGCCGAACGTCAGCGATTTCGTTAGCGGGCTGTAATTCGAGTTGTCATCGGTCAAGCCGTCGATGTTCACCGCGATCGACTTGTTGAGCACGTTGGTGAAGCCGAGTTCTTGGATATACCGTTGCACGCGATCGATGTGGAAATAGACCATGACTTCCTTGAAGGCACGATCGCTGCGTTTGAAGCGGAAATCGAGGTTCGCCCGTTTGACACGCCCGTTTGTCGTACTTGTGGAAACGAACGGGCCTTCGAGATGGCCGCTACCGTCGAGATCTTTCAGAACGACTTCGAAATACGCCCCATCGGGGATTGGCGAGGTGTCGGAAAGCGACGGGTCATTCAGCGTTGCCACGGGATGGGGATCGAAAACGCGGCCCCGCCCATCGGCGTGCTTGAGAAGATCGACCGTTTGAAGCACCGCGCCGGTTTCGGCATCGACGTAGACTTTCCATTCGCCTCGCGGTTTCGTGCCACTGACGACTATTTTCCACGCTTCGTGAAGAACCCCCAACACCGGAAGAATCACGGTTTCGGTGGCGACAATGGTGTGAGCCGGATCGGTGGAACCCGTGGCTTGAAGTGCGGTCGCGCTCGCTGCTTCGACCGTCACGAGCATCGCCGCACTCTTTGCCTTTTTCGAAGACTTCGCCAGCACGGTATCCGGCACGAGGTCGTTCTGGACGTTATAGATTTCGTTCGCAGGATTGATATCGACGCGGATCCAGGCTCCGCTGATCGATTTGCCGCCTTCGTATTGTTGAAACAACACGTGCTTCCCGAGAATACTCGTTTTCACCTGATCGAACTTCAACTGCGAGAGATCGGGTTTGATTTTGAGTTCATCGGCAATTTTCTTGAGGAACGTTTCCGCATTCGTCCGCGGATTGCCGGCCCCGGCTTCCACTGCGATGTCGTACAAACGCTTCGGCGTTTTGTAGATCGGGTGAATTTCCCGTGTCGCTTTCAGTTTCACTTTCGTCGACTTTGCCATGATTGCGATCCTTTTGCTTTCGGGTTACGAAACGAGTTCTACGCGGCCGGTTCGTTCTGCACGATAGTCGGAAATTGGCATCGAGCGACCTCGAAAAAGGGTGGTGGAGCAAAGCGATTCAAGCGTTTCGTTGGGTCACGGCGTCACCCACAGACTCCGGAACTTTCGCTTATCGGGCGAGATTTTTTTGCACTCTTCGCCACCG
>JAYSYI010000168.1:0-6372 GCA_043727665.1 Limnoglobus sp.
CGCGGGCCGGAAGCGGCGACAGAACTGCGCGAAGTCGCCGCGAGTTTTGGCTACCGTGGCCCTGTGCTGGCGAAGATGGAACGACCCGAAGCGGTCGAGCGGATGGTGGCGATCATTGCCGCATTCGATGGCATCATGGTGGCACGCGGCGACCTCGGCGTGGAAATTCCGCTCGAGCGCGTGCCAACGGTGCAGAAGCAACTGATCGCCGAAGCACGTACGGCAGGCAAGCCCGTGATAACGGCGACGGACATGCTCGATTCGATGCAAAAGAACCCACGGCCGACGCGAGCTGAGGCGAGCGATGTGGCCAACGCCATCTACGACGGTACCGATGCGGTGATGCTTTCCGGCGAAACCGCCGTCGGGCAATACCCTGTCGAAGCGGTCAACTGCATGGCACGAATCGCGTCCGAAACTGAGAAGCACATTCGCCAAAGTGGCTTCAACCGGATGAAGTCGAGACTGTTCACGCCGAATATCAGCATCGACGACTCGCTGGCGCAACACGCGTGCAAACTGGCGGAAGAAGTTGGGGCATCCGCGATCGTGACGCCGACACTGACGGGCCGAACGGCGCGGCTGTTATCGCGAAACCGGCCGTGGGCGCAAATCGTCGCCCCCGCGCCGGGCGATGTGGTGCCACGCCGGATGGCGCTCGTGTGGGGGATTCTGCCGGTGACGATGGGCTGGCTATCGCCAGGCGAAGATCGCATGGAGGCTGCCGTGCGCGACGCCTTCCGTGCGGGTGCGGTTGCTGTGGGGGATCGCGTGGTCGTGATGGCGGGTCACCCCGTGGAAGGCGGGCAGCGTTTCCCAACTGTGCGGGTTGTTCGCGTTGGGGCGAACGGAACGTCTCAGGAACCTTGATCGACCGATGGGGTTCGATGGATCGATCTAGATGGGATCGTTATCGGTGTCGTGGCGGGTGGCGACGCATTCGTGCGGCCCCGATGGGTATCAATTCGTGGGCAGATGCATCTCGGATGGTCGAATAACCGCGAACAACTCAATCGGCAAGGATTGCCCCACAACCGTACGAAACGGCGGGGGCGACTTGCGCACCCGTCTTTGGAATCCGGTAGTGGGTCACACGCTCGATTGACTCGCCACGACTGATTGACACCCTGAAGGAGTCACCGGATGCCGATCCCGCCACATGGACGGAGTTCACTTCGCGTTGAATCACTCGAAGCGCGGGAAACGCCTGCGGCGTTCGTCGCCGAGACATTTGAAGTTACGAAATATCCGTTCTTGCCCGCAAACTGGCAGCAGTGGGCGAGCAACGGCGAAGAGTATTACGGCCTGTCGCGAACCGCAGCCACTTCCGGCACGAATTCGCTAGCAATTTACGGCAATAACAACCTGACATCGCGTGCCTGGAACACCGCAAGTCTGAGCGGGAACCTGACCGTTTGGGCGAACGTTCGCGCCGATGCCATTGAACCCGTGACGGTATTCTCTCGCGGACAAAACCTAAACGCGGCATCGGCGAGTTACGTCGGCGTGGCCGTCGGTCGCGGTGGATCGATCGCTTTACGCGAGACGCACAATGGCACCGAAGTGAGCATTGCCAACCTGACACCGAACGAGCCTATCACCACCGGTTGGCTGCGGCTTTCATACGCGCTCGTTAGCGATTCTGCGAATGTGCGTTTACAACGTAGCGACGACGGACGTTACCTCAACGCCAGTGGCGCATGGCAAGTGCAAGCGGTCGATGCGATTCGAGCGAATGTGACGGTTCGCGCGGATAATGGCATGATCGGGATCGGCCGCGGTAAGGGAGTTTACGGCACCGTCTATGTCGACGATGTCGCGGGTACGTCGATCGCCGATCAAGTGTTCGTGCCGCAACCGGTTCCGGTTCCCGTGTCGCCACCCGTTCCGAGTGTCGTCGATACACTCACGGGGCAGAAGTATTCGCACATTCGCCTCGCGCAACTCGCGTATCACGGCACGCCGATTACCGACTTCGAAAAGACGCTGCTGAAGAACAGCGTTGATCTCGTCGTGCCGAATCCGCTGTATCTCGGCACGCTCGAACAGGCGGCTGCTGGTACTGCGAAGCTGATTTATTCGAACGTCTCGAACTTGTACCAAACGCTGCTTACCGATTGGCTGAGCTACGCGGACCGCACCGGTTCGCCGCGCGAGGCGGCGTTCTATCACGTGCAACGGGCAACGGCATTCTCAGGCAGCAGCCCGTCATCGCAGCCGGTGAATTGGTTCTGGAACGTGTCGCGCGGCGACACCGATCTGACCGCCAACGCACGCGGCGGTCGCTCCACGGGCGTGGCCTTCGGCAGCGTTGGGGAAGCGGTTACCATCGGCTATACCGATAAATTCCGCGAACTCAACGTGACACTCGTTCGCGGTGCACAGGCCGGTTGGTCCGGCGTCTGGGAATACGCTACCGCGAACGGCTGGAAAACGCTTTCCACTCTTAGCGACGGCACAAACGCGCTCCGCATCAACGGAACGATCACGTTCGACCCGCCCGCCGATTGGGCACCGAACCGCACATCACTTTACGCGATTCGTTTCCGCACGACGACCGGTACTGCGGCGATGGCACCCGAAGCAAAAACGCTGTTCGGCCGGGACTACGTCAACGCGGGCGGCACGGATAGAGGCACGATCCCCGCGTTCGATTCTGCTGCCGACCTTGACCGCGATGGTTACCTCAACGATAGCGAGTACGCGAAACGTCGCCTCGGCCTCGATGCCCGTTTCAACTATGAATCGAGGCTTTTCTACCCGTATTACGGGCAGATGCGGTTCGTCGTGAACCCGACATCGGCGGCCATTAAAAACTGGGCGACCGCTTACGACGCCAAGCAACTCGCTGAGAACCCGCTCGCTGATGGCTTGTTCCTCGACAACGCGAACGGCAAGCTCCCATTCGCGGGCACGCCGGTTCTCGAAGCAACGGCAACGTTCAGCACCGAGACCGCCGCGTTGGTCGCCGCCGTACGCAACGGCATCGGTGGGAAGTTACTGTTGGCGAACACATCCGGATCACGAACCGAGGCCAACGCAGTCACGCAGGCCGCGGGTATCGCCTTCGAAGAATTCGCGATTCGCCCTACCGAAGCGAACTGGTCGCAGGTTGGCGATCTCGCTGATCTCATCGGTCAACGGCTGGCGGCGGGCAACACGTCCGTCGTGATCGACAGCCAACCTGGCAGCACGGCCCCCACCGATCCGCGCACGCTCATGGGGGTGCTCTCGTATTACTACCTCGTTGGCAACCCGCAGAAAACGTACCTGATGTTCTACGGCGGAGTCGCCCCGGCTGCGTCGTGGCAGCAGAAGTGGACGCCCGCCGCCGCGGTCAGTGTCGGCAAGCCGTTCAGCACGATGAACACGTTCGCCAGCGGTGCGGACCCGCAGAATGCCGCGCTGCAATATCGCGTGTTGGCCCGCGAATACGCCGACGCACTCGTGCTTTTCAAACCGCGTTCGTACACGCTCGGCAAAGGCACCGGCACCACCGATAACGTGACCGCCACCACGCACACCTTGAACGGCAACTATTATGAACTCCGCGCCGACGGCACACTTGGCCCCGTCGTAAGGCAAGTCACGCTACGAAACGGCGAAGGTGCTGTAATGATGAAAGTGAAGTAACAACGAGCGTGCCGTGTGAAGCCTGGGCGACATCACACGGCACGCGATTGTTCGATACTACTTCTCAGACTTACGAAACCACCGGTGGTGCCACCTCGAATAACTCTTCGGACATCACGGTCGTGCCATCGAGCTTGGTCACAGTCAGTTGCATAGTGTAGGTTCCGGCAACGTTTGCATCGAATGCGAAATCTGGCGATACCGGCGTACCCGGATGGGCCGACGCGTTGAGGCGATTCTCTGACACTTGCAGGACGAGTACCCCGTCGCGTTTCACCGTCCACGTGTAACCGGCTCTGGCTGCGGGATCGAATCGCAACGCGCTCTTCACTGTCGTGAAGCCGAAGTCGATGGAACTGCTCACTTGCACGCGACCGCCTTGGGGAACCGATCCCGTCGGCCCGCCGATGATGCCCAACTCGACTACCGTCAAGTCGGCGGGATCGACGATGGCATCGTTCCCGGCTTTGTTATCGAGGCGAATCTTCGTCACGCCGGCATCGGGCAGGTCGGCGATTAAAATCCCGTTATCCGATACACTCAGTCGCGAGTTGGCATGCACGACGCGGAAGCGGTTGTCGCCTGCCCCGCCCGTAACGACCAGCGTGCCACGAACGACGGCAGCCGTGCCCGATGGCGTGATCGCGTTCAAGGTCCGCGTGCTGGTCAACTGCGATCCATCGGGCAGTGCGACCGTCGCGAATACCGTGTACGATCCGATCGCAGTCGGCGTGAACATGACAGTTGGCCCCGTCGAGCGATTGACGACGATTCCGTCTTTATCTTTCACCACCCAGTTAGTCGTCAGGTTCGGGTACAACCCCGGCCCCGTCAACCGCGACGCCATCGTGACGGCCGTCCCAACACGCTCTTGAGAAGGGCCGGAAATCGTGACCGCCTTGGGGGCGACGTACGTGACGGCAAACGATTCTTCGGCCATCACCGTCGTACCATCGAGCTTGGTCACGGTCAGTTTCACCGTGTATTGCCCGGCAACATTCGCATCAAACGCGAAGTTTGGCGATACCGGTGTACCCGGATGGGCCGACGCGTTGACGTGTTTCTCCGACACCTGCACGACGAGTACGCCGTCGCGATTCACCGTCCACGTGTAACCGGCTTTGGCTGCGGGATCGAATCGCAACGCGTTCTTCACTGTCGTGAAGCCGAAATCGATCGAACTGCTCACACTCACGCTCGTCCCTTGGGGTACGGAACCTGCGGGCACGCCGTTGATGCCCACCTCGACTACCGTCAAGTCGGCGGGATCGACAATGGCATCGTTCCCCAACTTGTTGTCGAGGCGAATCTTCGTCACGCCCGCATCGGGCAGGTCGGCGATTAAAATCCCGTTATCGAATACACTTAGATGCGAGTCGGCATGCACGACGCGGAAGCGGTTGTCACCTGCCCCGCCCGTAACGACCAGTGTGCTACGGTCGATGGCCGCCGTGCCCGATGGCGCGATCACGTTCAGAGTCCGCGTGCTGAACAACTGCGATTCGTCCGGCAGCGTCACCGTCGCGAATACTGTGTACGATCCGATCGCAGTCGGCGTGAACATGACAGTTGGCCCCGTCGAGCGATTGACAACGATTCCGTCTTTATCTTTGACCACCCAGTCGGTCGTGAGGTTTGGGTACAACCCCGGCCCCGTCAACCGCGACGCCATCGTGACGGCTGTCCCGGCCCGTCCTTGAGCAGGCCCTGTAATCGTGACTGCCGTCGGGGCGACGAACGTAACTGCGAACGATTCTTCGGCCGTTGCCGTGGTGCCATCGAGCTTCGACACGGTCAGTTTCACCGTGTATTGCCCGGCAACGTTCGCGTTGAAGGCAAAGTCTGGCGATACCGGTGTACCCGGATGGGCCGACGCGTTGACGTGTTTCTCCGACACCTGCACGACGAGTACGCCGTCGCGATTCACCGTCCACGCGTATTTGGCTTGATGTGCGGGAATGAACTGGCTTCCGTTCGTAATCGTCGTGAAGCCGAAGTTGGTCGAACTACTCATGCTCACGTGAGCGCCTTGCGGAACCGAGCCGGTTGGCACGCCGATGATGCCCAACTCGACTACCGTCAAGTCGGCGGGATCGACGATGGCATCGTTCCCCAACTTGTTCTCGAGGCGAATCTTCGTCACACCCGCATCAGGCAGGTCGGCGATGACAACGCTGTTATCGCCGACATATATCCGGGACGAGCCATGCACCACGCTGATGCGGTTCGTTGCGGCATCTCCCGTCACCACCAGCGTGTCGTGGAAGATGGCTGCGGTTGCCGACATCAGATCGCGACTATCGAGACTTTCGACTCCGAGCCGCATCGGGCGGGTGATTGGGCGGGTCTTGCGGGGGAACAACTTGCGGATCCAGTTCGACATGACGAATCTCCAGAGCGGAACAGGAATGGTGTTGGCGATTCGGGGACTCGCGCCCCCATGTGAGGTTCTTGCGCGAGACCTAACACGAGTTGCGAAAAAATGTAAAATCATTCGGTTCGACCACAATGCGAGCGTGCCGTGTGAAGCCTGGGCGACTTCACACGGCACGCGATTGTTCGATACCACTTCTCGGACTTACGAAACCACCGGTGCGGGTACGACCTCGAATGACTCTTCGGACGTCATCGTCCAACCTAGAGGCATTGCGACGGTCAGTTTCATCGTGTAGGTTCCGGCAACGTTTGCATCGAATGCGAAGCTCGACGAAAGAAGCGTACCCTTACTGACCGTCGGGT
>JAYSYI010000169.1:0-6371 GCA_043727665.1 Limnoglobus sp.
CGCGGGTTCGAACGCACACATCTTCAATACCAGACCAACGACCGAAGAATGCAGGCCGAACTCTTGACCAAGGCGTCGGATCGGTTCGTCCAACTCGTAGCGTTGGCGCATTTGCATCGCTTGTTTGTCGCGAGTTTTCGGCAAGATTGATTGCCCGGTGAGAATCTCGAATAGTACCGTACCGAGGAAGTAAATGTCGGTTCGGGCATCGCCCTTTTTGCACGAAGTGAGCTTTTCGAGGCCGGCATAATCGACGGTACGATCGACTTCGGCATCGTCTTTTTCTTTACCGGGGGCGCGGTCGCTGAACATCGCGGCCGCCCCGGCTTGGCTGATTTCCGCAAGTCCGAAGTCGACGAGCCTCGCGACTTTGTTCGTACCGATTAGAATGTTCGTCGGCTTGATGTCGCGGTGCGTCAGCCCACGCGATTGCGCATACGCTAACCCCGACGCACATTCTTCCAGTACACGCAATGACTCGTCGACATCGAGCTTTTTGCGAATTGAGATGATATCGCGAAGGTTGCCGCCTTCGATGAATTCCATCACGATGTAATACTGGCCGGTGATGTTGTCTTTGTTCACCGCCAGAATTTGCACGATATTCGGGTGCTGGAGCGTCAAGCCGAGGCGGCCTTCTCGCTCGAAAAGCTCGACGCGCCGAGGGTCGTCAGTCCAGCGTTTTCGCAAAATTTTGATCGCAACGATCTGCCCTGTTCGTGGGTCGTCGCCACGGTAGACTCGACCGAAGCTGCCCGACGAGATTTTGTAAAGCAAACGGTAGCCGCCGAGGATGTAACCGTCGGTATCACCTTTCAACAATTTGCTCGTTTGCAACGGCGTCGTGAAGCCTTTGCGTTCGAACAGCTTCGCCATCGCATCGGCGGTACCGCGCGGGTCGTCGAGTTCGTACAGGCATTCCTTTGCGGTGTAGTCTTCGACTAACCCGACACGCGTGACGAGTTGAACGAATTCTTTGGCATCGAGTGGTACGGACATAAATCGTTCCGACATGCGGTGCGAATGATCTGCGGGGGAGAGAAGCCCCGATGTATTCGCTCAATTTAGCAGATGCGAAACCGCGTGCAATCGGGTTATGCGAGTTGTTGCCTCCACAACCCCGTACGCACCGCGCAATCGTCATTCCCGGTCGGTTGGGCTTCCGGTTTATTTCGCGGGGCCGAAGTACTTTGCGATCTCGGCATAAGTGTCGTAAGGGTAGCTGTCTTGTTCGCCGTCTTTGCTGTGACAGATCACGCAGCGGGCGGCGAAGATCGACTTCACTTTCGCGGTTTTCTTATCCGCACCGAGGAAGTTTGCGGTAATCGGCTGGCCGATACGGGTGGGTGGCAGTGCGACGACATCGGTATCGTACGCGTTCTTACGTTCGGGTTCGGGCAGTTTCAACCACGCTTGCACGGCGAGGCGTTCGCCTTCACGTTCGGCTTCGAGTTGAGCGTTCGGCACCTTCAGCATCGCCGCCTTGAACGATTTGTCTTTCTCGAAGAACGCTGCCGCCATACTGCCTTCGCCGTTCCACGGTTGACCCTTGCGTGGCCCCATAATCAACTTTTCGAGGTGCGATACGACTTCAGTAACTGGTTTTGGCGCTTCGATTTTCTTCGTCGCTTTGATCTCTTGCGCGACAATCTTCTTGGCGACCGATTTCGCTTCCGTTACCGCCAGAACTTCCGGTTGCTTGCCCACAGTTTTCTCGGCGACGAGTGCGGGCATAATCACCGTGGCCATCAGTGCCCCCATGCCGACGACGCCGAGGAATAGCACGACGCACAAGATGAGCCGGCTCCGGCCTTCGTACATCGCCCAGAGGCTGCCGAAGATATGCACCAAAAGCCCGAGTCCGGACATACTGCCGGTGCCGATGATCGCCATCGCGAAGTATGGGCCAACGCCATCGATGCGGGCGAGCCACCAACACGAAACATCTGCCACTTGGGAAAGTAACACGAGCGGGGCGATGAGACAGCGAACGAGTAGCGGGTAGCCCGTGAATGCGAACGTCAGCCCTGTCAGGCTGAACAGCATCGCGAAGCTGAGCAAGTGGGCGTGCGTCGATTGCGTGAGTTTCTCGACGCTCGTCTGGCGATCGCTTTTCACCCAGCCATCGACGACCACCAATGCCGGCGGAACAACCGCGTATTTGCCGATTTGCTCGTACGTTTCGAGCGGGTAACTCTCTTGGGCTTCGCCCTTCATGTGGCAACGCGCGCACCGGGCGTCGATGATCGACTTCACCTTCGCGCCGGACTTGTCTGCGGTGAGATACTCCGCCGTGAGCGGCTTGGTCTTCAATTCGTCGGAAAGCGGGAACGAATCGGCTTCGTAAGTGTTTTTGCGCTCGGAGAGCGGCGAGTTGAGCCATGCAACGATTGCGGCCCGTTCGCCGTTGCGTTTGGGGTCGAGTTTCGCTTTTTCTTCGATGTTCGCATCGCGATACCCGCCGCCATCCTTGTGAAAGAACGCCGCCGCCATACTACCGCTGGCGTTCCACGCAGCGCCTTCAATCGGACCCATAATCAGCTTTTCCATCTTGCTGACGGGCTTTTCCAACAGTGCGTTGGGATCGACTTTCTTCTTGCCTGCGAAGATCTCAACGACATCGCTCACGGATGGCATCGGTTCGCCGTTGCGGCTCGAATGCTGTAAGTGCAGTTGCACCAAGGCGGAAAAATAACCGAGGCCGATCGCGATGAGGAACCCGCTGACGACCAACTTGGCCGGTATCGGCAGGTCGCGCAGCGTAAACGGTCGTGGTGGCGTGGTGGTATTCATGGCAGGCACTCCGATGAGTGTGGCAAGCCGAGGCGAAAGCCCTCGGAGACTGAGGCGGGATAACTTTAGTTTAGCACGCAAGACCTAGCGGAGGAAAGGGGTTATCGCAAAGCCTCTTCACATGCCGCCAGGACTTTCACAATCGCGTCGTCGACGTCGTCGGGCAATCTCGCTCCCGAAGCGAGTTTATGCCCGCCGCCATCGAACTTCTCTGCCACTTTCGAAACATCCGCAGATCGGGCGCGGAAGCTCACTTTTGTGCCGCCGTCCGGTTGTTCGATGAAGATCATCGCCATCTCGACGCCTTCGATGCTTCGCGGGTAATTGATCAAATCTTCCGTGTCGCCGGGCACCGCCCCGGTTGCGGCGTAATCGCTTAAACGAACATCGGTGAAGGCTATCTTGCCGCCGCAACGGACTTGCAACCGCGACAGCGACAACCCCACGAGTTTGTAGCGGGCGACCGAAGCGCACTCGAACAATTGCTCGTAAAGTGGCGTCGGTTTGGCACCGGCGGCGACGAGTTCTGCGGCGAGCGCGAATGTTGCCGCCGTCGTGTTTGGGTGGCGGAACCAACCGGTATCGAGCGCGAGCGCCATGAACATGTGGTGCGCTGCCATCGGCGAGATTTTGGCACCGAGCGCACGAATGATCTCGTACGAAAGGCGTCCAGTGGCTTCGGCGGTGGTGTCGACGAATGCCAGCCCGCCGAGGTCGTCTTGTGTGCGGTGGTGGTCGATCACCGCTTTCGGCACCGTCATCGACCGCATGAATTCGCCGAAGTCGCCGAGTTGCCCCCAGGTTCCCGTGTCCATGACAAAGATCGCGTCGACGTCTCGAAATGCGGTGCCGGGCGCTTCGAATTCCTCGATCAGCCGTCGTTCGGGATCCAGGAAGGCGTAGCGGGGCGGTAGCGGGCTGGCGATCACCACCCGTGGCGTTTTGCCGATCTGCCGGAGCGCATCGGCGAGCGCCAGTTGCGAGCCAATCCCGTCGGCATCGGGGCGAATGTGCGTCATTAAAAGGATGGTCTGATGTTGCCGAATCAGATCGACCAGCGGAGCCCAGTCGAGTGGCATAACGGTCCTTTCGCGGTAGTTCGGGAACGGAAATTCTATTCAGAACCCGTTCAGAATCGACGTAAGTCCCAATTGCAAAAGTTCTCAAACCGTCTTTTTCGTGTTTTTGAGGTCTCAAAATTCCACTTTTTGATCGCAAATCGCTGATCTGTTTTGGGCCATTTTCCCGTATCCTTCTATCCTGTAATGTTTTGTGTCGATCCATCCTCGACAAACACTCTGCGAAAACATCGACCAAATCGGCACCAAAATTGACCGAATGGGTACCAATATGGCACCAAGATTGACCGGGAACGACATTTCTAGGTCATTTAGGCGCACTTTTGAGTACGTCCGTGCACACCATACAATTCCGACTTACGTCAAATCGTCTAAAACTTATTGACTTCGCGAATTCGTGTGGGCGTCGCGTGTCGCCTGAATTTCCGTATCCATATACCCAATCGTAACCGTCCGCCGGAGTGCCACGATGAACACGCCCACGCCGATCGACCCGACGCAAGTACAAGTCGGCGGGCCGACTGTCAGTGCCGCGACTGCGCAAGGCTTCCCCACCATCGCGGGTTACGAGATCCTCAGCGAACTCGGGCGCGGTGGCATGGGTGTCGTTTATGAAGCGAGGCACCTGAAGCTCGATCGCATCATCGCACTGAAACTCATGCGTGGCGACGACCCGCTGAACAAAGCGCGATTCCTCGCGGAAGGCCAGGTCATTGCGGCGGTGAAACACCCGCATGTCGTCGAGGTGTACGACTTCGGCGAGAGCAGCATCGGCCCGTACATCGCGATGGAATATCTGACGGGTGGCACGTTCGGCGACTTGCTCAAAACGGGTCTCGCACCGCGTGTCGCTGCCGAACAGATTGCCAAGATTGCTACAGGTGTCGGTGCGGCACATAACCTCGGCATTGTCCATCGCGACCTGAAGCCGGGCAACGTGTTGCTCGATTACTCGGGTTCGCCAAAAGTCACTGATTTCGGCCTCGCGAAGCGGGGCACCTCCGACCTGACGATGACGCACGACGCGGCGGGCACGCCCGCCTATATGGCCCCCGAACAGGCCCGCGCCATGAAGTTCGTTGGCCCGCCCGCCGACGTCTGGTCGCTCGGCGTCATGCTCTACGAATCGCTCACCGGCAAGCGGCCGTTCACCGCCGAAACCGACGTGCAGTTACTCGCCACGATTCAGAGTGACAACCCGCCGACACTGCGAACGATCTCGAAAGCAATCCCGCAAGACCTCGAAACGATCTGCCTGAAGTGCCTCGAAAAAGAACCCGAACGCCGCTACGCGAGTGCGAACGAACTGGCAAGTGATTTGCAGGCATGGCACGAAGGCAAGCCAATCGCCGCCAAGAGAGCAAAAGCCGTCGAGCGCGCAATGCTCTGGGTCCGCCGCAAACCCACCGTCGCCGCCGCATGGACACTGGCACTGCTGGTGCTAATGCTAGGCGGGTTCGGACTGACGACCACGAAATTGTGGCGAGAAGCGGTCGAAGAGAAGGGCATCGCAGAGGGATTGAAAGGCGAAGCCGAGCAATCGCGCGATGACGCCGAAGGCCAGAGAAAACTCGCGGTGCAATTACGGAATGAAGCCGAAGGTCAGAAAGAACTCGCCGACGCTGCCCGTCAACGCGCAGAGAAAGCCGAGGGTATCGCGAAACAAGCCAAAGAGGACATCGCCGACGAACGCGAACGCCTGGCGTACGCACGGAATGTCAGCATGGCTCATCTCGCGTATCAAAACAAGGATTTCGATCGTGCAAAAATGTTCCTCGATCTTTGCCCGGCGAAACTGCGCGGCTGGGACTGGCGATATGTCGATTGGATTAGTCAACCGGTATTTTGCACCCTCAAGGGGCATACGGGCTGGGTGCGTTCCGTGGCGTTCAGCCCCGATGGCACGCGGATCGTCACCGGCAGCGAGGACGAGACTGCGAAGCTGTGGGACGTAAAGACCGGCAACGAAACGCTTACTCTCAAGGGGCACACTCGTCAGGTAACTTCGGTGGCGTTTAGTCCCGATGGCACGCGGATCGCCACCGGCAGCTATGACAGAACCGCAAGGCTGTGGGACGCCAAGACTGGAAACGAAACACTCACCCTCAAAGGGCACACGAGCATGGTGCATTCCGTGGCGTTCAGTCCCGATGGCACGCGGATCGTCACCGGCAGCGAGGACGAGACTGCGAAGCTGTGGGACGTAAAGACCGGCAACGAAACGCTTACTCTCAAGGGGCACACAAACCGCGTGCGGTCGGTGGCATTCAGTCCCGATGGTACGCGGATCGTCACCGGCAGTGAGGATAACACCGCGAAGCAATGGGACGTGAGGACGGGCAAAGAAACGCTTACCCCCAAGGGACACTCGGACTTTGCGGCCTCCGTGGCGTTCAGCCCAGATGGCACACGAATCGCCACCGGCAGTGACGACAAGACCGCGAAGGTGTGGGACTCCAAGACTGGCAGCGATACGCTCACGCTCAAGGGCAAGCGCGT
>JAYSYI010000170.1:0-2037 GCA_043727665.1 Limnoglobus sp.
GTGCGACAGTGCGGGCAGACAGCCTGTTTGCTAACGGGTGTCGCGTGCGAATTCGCTTGCAGTGGGCGGACGATTGTGGCAGCAAACGCACAGCAACACAACCACGGCCCAGCCGCGTTAGTGATTGCCACGAGTATCGCTAAAAACAAACGCACTTTGGATCTCTTATGATACGCAATATTCTCTACCTGATCTATCGGCATCGTAGATTGGTTCTTACAGAAAATCAATGCGAATGATCGGCGGCGACTCGACGATCCGATTTTCGTTTCACGATTTCTTCGCGCTCTCCCAGAGAATCTTGAGTGCCTCGCGGCCCGTTTGCAACAGTTGATTCACCGCTTTGCGTCCCGAATCGGCTAAGCCTTCTCTGTGCAACACTTTCAGCAATAGGATTCCGCGTGCATCGTCCAGAACGCCACCGAGTTGCGGGATGAGTCCGTCTTGCACGTTGAATTCGCGGCCAACCATCGCGCAGATCGGCACAGCGGTCAGGATGCGCGTTCCGAAGACCTCTTGTGCGGCTTTCACGCACTCGCGCATTTGCAGTTCCTTCGTGCGCGTGCCACGCAGCCAATCGTAAGGCGGTGCCCATTCGGCCGCCGGTGTCAGCAGATCGACATGCGATAACGCCAGCACCACGGGTGGCATTCGCAGGTGCGGTTGTGCGGCAATCGTCTTGATGAGGCGGTCCAACATGTCGACATCGGCACGACGTGCGGCGGTGCGACCGTGGATGACAAGCAGAATGACATCGGCGGCTTCGGCAGCACGATGCGCATCTTCAAATTCACTTTCCGACGCGCCACCCGCACCGTAACCCGATGTGTCGATGACCGCGAAACCGGGCATTCCTGGCTTCTTTATCTCATAACGCGTGCCGCCAGTCGCAACGGGAACGACATCGGTGATCGCGCGTTGTTCGCCGAGCATCGCGTTAATCAGGCTCGATTTCCCCGCCTTCACTTGGCCGATCACTGCAATCGTCAGCGAGGCGGTGGCCATGGGTTCCGCAGAAGCGGGTGTACCCTCTACGGGTGGCGCTTCGTGTGCGGCCAGGAGTTCGAGATAGCGTTTCGCACCGACTTTGAGACGCCCGCTGTTCAGCTCGATAAGATACCGACCGACTTCGTGGATGTACGCAGTGTAAAACCAGACCATGACATTTTCTTGGACGCGATCGAGTACCGAACCGCTGGCTTTTGAAGCTAAAAACTGCACGCCGGCGTTGAGCGGGTTGACTGCCATGCGTGCGAGCCAGGACAGATTCCACGCGCGTTGCCCCCAGTCGATCGCTTGCCGGGCCTGCTTCCACTGATCGACCGTAAAAATGTGGCTTCCCGGTATGTAGGCGTTCACTTTCTTCGACAGGTCGTGCGTGATGAGTTCGCCGCACGCCAAAATCTCGGGCAACGTCAGATGCCCGAAAGGCTCTTTGGCACCGGGCCGGTAGATGCGTGCGACATCGAGCGACATGCCGATGGCATCGTCGGCGTAGCGCTTGTTATCGGCCATTTGTTCGGGAGTGATGCGTAGAACCAACGCCCCACGTGCCTGGATGAGCTTCCACGCTTCGCGGTCGCGTTCCGTCCAGTAACTCGGTGGGGCATCGACGCCAGTTTTGGGCATCAAATTGGCTTTGCGCCGCGTCCAATACCAGCCGAGGCCGTAAGCGAGTGTCAGCGAGGCCGCCATCGGCCACCACGCGATAAACGTCCAACCCGTAATCCAGAGGTGATAACCGCCCACAATCGAAAGAAACGCAAACGGAGCGATGGCCAGTAGCAAAATGCAGAGTATCCGATACTTCGTCATCACTTCGCCTCGTTTTTCCAACGCTGTTCGACATCGCGGAGAGCATCCTGGTAGAAACCCTTCAATCGCGCGGCATCGGGAATGTGGCCACTATGGACCGACTCGTAGTAGTAGCAAAAGGCGCGCCCAAGTGCATAAGTCGAAGCCGCCGCGAGGCTCGAACCGACGACGGAACCGACGAACGGGATGAACTTCGCCACTTCGCGAACCGCTTGCCGCGCG
>JAYSYI010000171.1:0-6350 GCA_043727665.1 Limnoglobus sp.
GGGCCACACCGTCGCGGGCAGCTCGCCGTTGAGCAGGGCCAAGCTCGGTACGGCGACAATCAACCCGGTTAAGCCCAGGAAACGAATGGCAAACCGGAAGAAGTTCCCGAACGTCGTTCGTTGGCGAATATCGGCCATGGATCAATCTCAATTACAACAGAGGCACGGTACAAATCGCGTATCGGGAGTCCTTTCGGGAGTCCTTCCAAATGACTCCAGCCACTACCCACCCACCCATCCCTGGACTCATTCCCGAATTTCGGAACCAACCTAACCCAACAACGACTTACGTCCGATTCCGACCGATACCAATCACGCCAAAACCAAAGTTTCGGGGGTCCGTTTCGACAAAACGGCAACCGCGTTCAGTTACTTCAGGCGTCGGGCTTCGAGGCTGCGGACGGTCATAAACAAACAAAACAGCGTCACGGTTGCGTAGGCGATCAGGTGTCGCGTGTCGATTTGGCCGCGTGTGAAATACCGGCTAAAGTGCTCCGGCACACTGACGAATTCGATGATCTGATACCCGAGCGTTTCCGCCGCCAAGTCGGGCCGATAGAACGCCCCGACGACGAAGATCAGCC
This sequence comes from Limnoglobus sp., assembly GCA_043727665.1. Lineage (GTDB taxonomy): Bacteria > Planctomycetota > Planctomycetia > Gemmatales > Gemmataceae > Limnoglobus. Next base: position 585 of record JAYSYI010000171.1, read on the forward strand.
CCACAATCAGGGAGATCATCGCCGCCACGAGTTGGCTCTTCACCAGGCTCGAAACGTACAACCCGATGGCGAGGAACATCGCCCCGGCGAAGAACGCACCGATGTACGACATCACCACCGGCCACGAGTCGATGCGGGCATGGCCCGTCGCCCAATCGATGTCCAGTAGCACCGGCAGATAGGCCACCGTCGGTATCCAGAGTGTGATGTAAAACATCAGGCACGCGATGTATTTGCCCGCCACGACCTGCCAGTCGCGGATCGGTGCGGTCATCAGCAGTTCTAGCGTGCCGGTGCCGCGTTCTTCGGCGAGCAATCGCATCGTTAGTAGCGGGGGAATCAGCGAAAACACGAGCCAGAATTTCTCGTCACCGAGCAGGATTTGCATCGGATATTCGATGCCGCGCGTGCCCGGTTGCGTGAGCAATTCGAGCGCCTTCCCGAACAGCAGCCCCGTGACGAGCAGGAACACCGCGAGCGTCACGTATGCAATCGGGGAGAGGAAATACGCGGTAAATTCGCGTTTAATCAGCGTAACGAGTGGTCGCATAGGGTCTATCGTGTGTGGGTCGGGCGTGCGCTAAATGCCTTCTTGACCGGTCAGGTGAATGAAGACTTCCTCGAGACTACGGTTGCCGTGCCGCTGACGCAGATCGGCGAGCGTGCCATTCGCGACGACGGCACCCTGATAGATGATGATCGCCGAATCGCACGCCATCTCGACTTCGCTGAGAATGTGCGTCGATAGCAGCATTGTGTGTTCTTGGCCGAGTTCGCGAATCAGCTTACGAGTCTCGCGAATCTGCGTCGGGTCCAGCCCCGCCGTCGGTTCGTCGAGAATCAAGACTGGCGGATCGGCGAGCAGTGCATCGGCTAGCCCAACGCGTTGCCGATAGCCCTTCGATAGCGTGCCGACGAGTTGGCGGCGCACGTCCTTCAGCCAGCAGCGTTGCAGCACGTAATCGATTCGTTTGCGTCGCGCCGACCAGCCGAGGCCCTTCAGCCCCGCACGGAACTTCAGATATTCATCGACGCGCATTTCGGGGTAAAGTGGGCAGTTTTCCGGCATATATCCGATGCGGCGTCTTGCCTCGATCGGATCCCAGAAGACATCTTTGCCATCAATGCGCGCTTTCCCAGACGTGGCCGTCAGGTAGCCCGCAAGGATGCGCATCGTCGTCGATTTCCCCGCCCCGTTCGGGCCGAGAAATCCCACGACTTGGCCCTTCGGCACCTGAAACGACACACCGCGAACGGCTTGGTATTCGCCGTAATATTTGACGAGATTCTCAACGACGATCATGGGGGTCGGTTCCGCCTAACGAGTTACGGATCGGACCGCAGGAAGGCACTCGCACAGTTTATGGATTAGGCAAGATATGCCGATAAGGCAAGGGTCGATTGTGGAGTTCGAGCCGGTAGTCTGCATGTTTTTTACGGCACTTCGACGCTCTCGCCGCCTGCGCGGGTAGCCATTGCGGGCAGGATCGGGGCGGCCGCATAGGTGAGGAAATGGACGCTCGCGTCGGCGAATGCGAAGTTCGCGCCGCCGGAGTGCAGGCTCCAGAAGTGGTACATATCGCAGGGGTTCGTCGTCCGCCCCGGCCCGTAAGCGAGCATCTTCGCCGTAACGCACTCTGGAACGAGAAATGTTCCCGATTGCTCCGGAATGCTGAGTTCGGCTCCCGGTCCGGTGAACGGCGCGAACTTCCACATGTTGCTGTACCATCGCCCGGATTGGTGCGAATCCGGCGGCGGGCGCTCACCGACCATCATCGTCTGGCTGGTACCATCGGCGACTGCCGTGAGCGGAACGCCTTCAAAACCAGGTAGCATTCCTCCGCGTCCTGCATATCCGGCGACTCCCAAATATGATGTCAATGCCGCCGCCGCACCTTTCGACCCGGGAACGGGTGTCACGAGCCGGTTGTCGGACGGACATCGAAACGCCGTGAGTACCGTCGAGTAGCCGATGTGCGGAGGCGAACGGTATGTGTATTGGGATTGTTTGCACGCCTCGACCGAGACTCGCCAGAGCGGTTCCTGATCGATGTATGGCAGGATCAACGCGGGCCAACTCAGGATTTGTTCTGGGATTGGTGCGTACGGTTCGTTACCGCCAAGATTTGGTGGCAATCGACCGTACGCAGCATGGTGCCCATGCAGCGAGATCGCGATCTGCCGCAAACGATCGGCACACGCCGCTCGATCCGCACTCCCTCGGACTTGTTGCACGGCAGGTAAGATCAGCCCGACCAACAAGCCGATAATCCCCACAACCACCAGCACCTCAACGAGCGTCACGCCACGCCGCACTCTGTTTTGCATCATGCATCCTCACTGTTTGCAGCATCCCGTTAGCCTGACGCGCTAGCGAAGAATTGTATTATTTCAGCGATGAAGTACGTTTTCGTGGGTTCCCCACGCTTGAGCGCTTTCGAGTCGGGTTAACAAAGGATGTACTTATGATAGACGCTGACGGCGACGCCGGATGAGCCACAGAACAGACCCGGCCAACAGGAAACCCGCACCCACAGGAAAGACGAAGCGGGTCCAAGATTTCGGCTCGGTACTGACGGGCGGTGTTCCCACTTCACCAGATGAAATTGGGGAAAGCGGCAGTGAGGAGAGTTGGGCGAGCGGCTCAGCGACGCCGATCATTTTGCCATCGGCACCCGTACGGTACTTCTTGCCAGTCACCGAGTCGTAAACAAAGGCTTTGGCAGGGACACTCGTATCGAGTAAGCCAGCCGGGATCGGTTTATCGATGGCCAATTCTTTCAGTTTGAGCGATACCCATTCTTGCGTTAACCCCTTGCCTGTCACCAGCACTTGGCGAACACCTTCGGGAAACCAGACACCCGGCGTAGGTTCGACAAACTTTGTCACTCGTTGCGTACGCGTGGTACCAGGAGTAGAGTCGTAACGCCGTATCGTGCGGTCGAGCAAGCTGTTTCGTGCCGTGTCGAACCACAATTCTTCATTGACCCAGGCGCTGTCTGATTTCTTCGCATCATCCTTGAACCGCAGGTTGACAACGTGATAACGATTGTTGCCTTCAATTGACGTGCGAATACCTTGCAACTCTCTTCGATGTAACTCACAATGGTCGGCGACAAGCAATCGCGTGCGACCTGAATTTTCGTACACTCTAAGAAGAGCTTCATCATGTAAGTCGCCGACAAAACCGCGATCACCATCGAAAGATCCAATGACGACCTGCCATTTAGATGGCTCTCCGTTAGGTAAACGGGAGAGAGAAGTGATGAGGCCATCTCGAATGACTGTACGATCGCGAACACCGGAAACCGGTAATGCTTCAAGAACTATCGATTGCGAGTCTCGCATGTATCGTCCAGCGAGACGTACATACGAACGACCCTCGACCGAGCCGAGTATCTCAAAGTCGCATGAAATCGATGCGCAGAGGGCGACACCTTGACGATGCTGGAGGAGAATGGAATCGAGCGAAGGCGGATCCGCTTCTCGCGCACCCGCAACGAGCAGCATCCCGCATATCCAAGAAAGCGTATGCATGTAAATTCCTGAAGGAGCAAGGGATCGCTACATGAACATCGACTGTCAACGCGCGCTCATCGACAAAAGAAGGTTTAACCGAGATCGAGAGTGATCAAGGTCTGGAAGCCACCAACGCCGCAACGCGCGGTGAGTGCGTTGATGATTTGAATACACCGGGCTTTCGTGTCGAATGGGCCGGACGCGAAGTAGGGCTTGCCGTCTTTGCCGTATTCGAAGTTGCGTGTGCAGGTCGTCGAATCGACATCGCCAAAGATTGTTTTCGCCTTAGTGTAGTCCGTATGGGGAGGTATGCCGAGCTTACGTGCGTATTCGACCCCGCCTTCGACGAGCTTGCGGGCACACGTCGGATCGAGCGTTTCTATCTTGTAATGTTCCTGCAACCGGCCGTAAACGCGATCGTAGTAATCGAGGCGTTCCATCATCACGAACATCGCATCCTTCACGCCCAAACAGAACATATCGAGCAAGAACGTGGCAACCACCACTTGGCGGTTCGGCAATAACCGGCTGAACAGTACTTGGCCCATGCCTTGTTCCCAGATCACGCTACTCAGGCAGCAGTGGAGAAACGGTGCGGAGGAAATCGCATTCACGATGTACGCGGCGATTTTCTGATCGCGCGATTCGTGCTTCGACTTGGCATTCGCCTTGCGTCGCTCCACCTTCTTCTGACGCTTAGGTGGGTCGAGTACCATATATACCGTCCAATGGGTCGCGCACAGAAAACTTTAAAGTTACATACAGATTAGCGAAAGGTAGCAAAACCGCAAAGTATAGTGTACCAACCAAGGAATCGCAATCCAATTTCCCCGTTTAGCCGCGCCGCGAAGGCTTTGCGTAGCGAAGCGCGAGGCGTAAACTCTCAACATCATCCCGCGTTCAGAATGGTTTTCATGCCGGCGGTCATCGTTGCGTCGATCTCCGGATCGCAGAATGCGACGCTGACTTCGTAACCGCCGTTGGGGTACTCTTCCTTCGTGGGTATGTACCACGGGCCGCCGTCGCCGTAGGCGGCGGTTGCGACGAATCGCTTCGGTTGCAGTTCCTGTGCGCGAAGCTGATATTCGACGAACGACTCGGCGGGCAGGTGCAACATCGAAACGTCGTTGATGTGCAACGCACTCAGCACGATCGGCGGTTGCTTCGCTGCATGTCGGCGCATCCAGGCGAGTTGGTACGATGGGCGATTGCGATTCGCAACGGTGTTCGTTTTGTTGGCGATTGTCCGTTCCATTTGCTCGGCGGTGATGCCCGGTAACGGTGGTGGTAACATCTCGGATGTGAGCCACTTCCCATCGCCGATGGCATCGCGGACAATGGCTTTCTCGGCGGCAATCATGCCATCGTGGATACGCTTCGTCAGGATCGGACGCACTTCTTTCGAGCCGTCGTTGTACTTTCCCGCCGAGATATTTCCCGCACAACCGGTGAAGTACACGTGCGTGCAACCCGGCTCTTCGCGTTGCCGTTGTTTGCGTGCTAGTCCGGTAAAATCGCTGGTGACGCGACCATCGCCGTAGTAGCTCATCGGGTGCGTGGCGTAGTAATGGCACGCCGCGAGTTTGGTGTCTTTGTCGTAAAACGCGACGGTTCGCAGGTACGGGTCGATCAATCCTTCGGGTAACGCGATCAACTTCGCATCGCGGCTCGCACTGCCACGCATCGCCAAGACTTTGCCATCGGGCGAACGCGACACACGCCGATTCGATGCGACTTTGTCGACCATCGCTTTCCCGCTACCGATGTGCGTAACCCGGCAGGTTTTCTTTAGCCCATTCGCAACGGCTCTGCGGCCCCGTTCGAGGCAGGTGCGGAAAAAATCGAGTTCGACGATGTGCGGAAGATCGCCCGTATTCAACACGATTCGCTCGGCATCGAGACACGCGAACGGCGCGTTGTGCTGGTGGACACACTGCACCGCGACGCGATCCGGCGTCGTACCCGCTGCCTCGGCGAGCGCCGTCCGCCAACTGACGTGGGCCTCGTTGAGCAGCCCCGTCCAATCGACGGCGCAAATTACAATCGGCTGACCTGCACCGTGCAGCACGAAGCCGATCGCTTCGAGCGTGTCATCGACCGCTTCGACCGGTTTGATCCAACCGCCGCAAAGCGAATGCCCCATCGGCGGCGTGACATCGAAGCGAAACGGCGACAACGACAATTCCGTGACGCGCTTAGCAGGCGCTTCCGCAAGTGCCGATTGCACGATCAACCCCGCCGCCGTCG
>JAYSYI010000172.1:0-6344 GCA_043727665.1 Limnoglobus sp.
CTTCTCGACGACCGATTTCACGGTCAACGACTTGGGCACGACAATTACGGTGAAAGTGCCCGCGTTCGCCACGGCGTCGCTGGGGCAGATTCAGGTGCAAGCGGCGGGTGGCAACGGCTTCTCGCAAGAGTTCCGCATCAACACACCTGCCGCCCCGATCGTCAATTCGCTGTCCGTTACTAGCGGCGTAGCGGGGACGAATTTCACGATCAACGGCAGTAATCTCAGTTCGGCCACTGGTGTGACCGTTGCGGGCAACCCCGTAACGAAGTTCACGATTCTCAACGACAACACGATTCAGGCGGTGATTCCGCAATTGGCACCGGGCGCGTATCCCGTCGTCGTGAACACCGGCGGCGGAGCATCGGCCCCGTTGACATTCACCATCACGGCATCGCCAGTTCCGACGGTCGGCCCAATCGCGGGTGCGATCCAGAACACGACCGTGATTGTGAACGGTACCGGCCTAACGGGCGTCAACAAGATCTTGTTCGGCAGCCCACTCGATGCGTTCGGCATCAAGGCCACGCAGTTCGATATTCTCAGCGACACGGCGGTGCGGGTTACGGTTCCCGTCGGTGCTTCGACGGGGAACTTTTACGTCTTTACTCGCGGCGGGCAAGCGGCGGGTGCGGTCGTCATCCAACCGTCGCCGACCCCGGTCATTTCGTCGGCGGCGCTAACGAATCCCGTTTCCGGTGTCGTGGGTACGCTCGTTACGTTCACAGGAACGGGATTGCTCGGTACCCAGCAAGTGCTGTTCTCGAAGCAAGGCGGCGGCCAAGTTCCCTCGCAGTTGGTCACGGTGATTAACGATGCGACGATCACAGCCATCGTCCCCGCAGGTGCAGTCAGCGGCACGGTCGATGTTGTCACAGTCAAGCGGAAAACGCTCGACCCGCTCGATTTACCACTGTTCACGACTTCGGCACGGTTTATCATCAATCCGTCGCCCGCACCGCTCGCGTTTAGTGCCACGCCGCTGACCGGTGCGCCGGGGACGATCGTCGTCGTCACGGGGATCGCATTCACCGGAGCGACGGGCGCGACCATCGGCGGCGTTCCGGCCGACGAATTCAAGATTCTATCGGACACGCAAGTTTCGTTCCGCGTGTCGCCACTCGCGGTCAGTGGTGCGTTGGTGATTACGGCACCCGGTGGCAATGTGACATCTCCGTTGCCGTACACGGTGTCGCCATCGGTGTTCCCGAAAATCACGTTCAGTTCGCCGGGTGCCTCGCGCAACCAGCAGATCGTAATCAACGGTTCCGGGTTGGCGGGCACGACGCAAGTGCTGTTCAACGAAACGCCGGCGACTTTCCAGATTGTGTCGGACTCGTTGTTGAACGTTACAGTGCCGTTGACGGCGAATCCCGGGACGATTCGCGTGATTACGCCGGGTGGTCAAACCGTCAGCCCGACGCAGTTCGAACTGATTACGGCGAACGCCCCCGTACTCACGAGTATCTCCGGCGCGGGCGCGGCGGTGTCGGCACCGGATGCGGGCGTCATCGGCTCGAAAGTGTTTATCAACGGGCAGAACCTCGGCCAGATTTTCCGCGTGACCTTGCAACCGGTCGGCACCGACGGCAAAGCCACCGGCGGAGTTCTCGATGCGAACTTCACCAAAGACAACGTTGGCGTCAATGGTAGCGGCAATTATGTGACAATTCCCGAAGTCGAACGGGGCAGGTACAGCGTTCAGGTTTACGCTTCCGGCAAAGACAAGGCGACGTTTGACGGCATCGACTCCTCGCTTCGGACGGCTACGAACGCATTACTCGTTCCGTTCGTGTATGGCGAAACGATCGAAGTGCTAACGAACGCGCGTCCGGTCGTCGATGCCGTCGTTTCGAAGGACCGCATCGCTGGCAAGGATGTGTTCTACCGTGGGGTGCCGATCAGTATCGCCGGTTCGGGCTTTACCGGTGCGAACAACGTCCACTTCGAGTCCGGCCTCGATACCCCGCTGGATACGACCGACGATTTTGTCGCAGATTTCTCTGCGGCGTCGGGTTTCTTCAAGATCATTTCCGATCAGGAAATCCAGACGAACATCCCGATCACGGCCCTTCCCGGTACGAAGGCACTTTCAGGGCTTCGGATTACCGTTTCCGTGCCGAACAACCTCAATCCGCTCGTTTCGAAGGGTGGCGTGATTACGGGTGGCTTCCCGACACTCGATTCGAAAGAACTCGTTTCGATTGCCGTACCCGCCACACCCGACCTGATCTTCTCCGCAATCGACGGGGGCGCGTTGTTACCAGGCACGGACATCAACCTGTTTGCCGCTGTCGGCAGCACGTTCTACGGCGTATCGGATATACGCATGTCGGCCACGGCGATCGATGGTAAAGGCAATACCGTGTCACTGGGCAGCTTCAAGTCGACCCGGTTCCACGATATCGGCACGCCCAGGGATCTCGTCAACTTCGTCGTCGTGCCCGGTACCGGAGGCCGGACGATTTCGGTAACAATTCCGACCGGATTCAGCAAAATCCCCGATCCCCCTACCGGCTTCCCCATTCGTGGATTCGTCACCGTCTCGGCGACGACGAACGATCCGAGCGGCTTCGGTACGTTAAACGTGCAAGGGACGGGAAACCCCTCGACGCGCCGAGCTTCGGCCGCACCGACGGTGATCGGGAATGACTCGAACTCTTTGTTCACCGATTACTTCACGATCTTCCCAACCGCTAAGGCGTTCGACTCGCTTATCAGTGCGGATTCGATCACGTTCGATTCGGAAGATCTTTTCTTCGCTCCGACATCGATCACCATTCCACGTGAAAACTTCCGTGTCTCGGGCTTAAATATCATCGTCGAACTCCCTGCCGGAACGAGTACCGGAACGTTTCGTTGGCCGACGGGTGGTATCACGATCAATAGCCCTGACGGCCAAGGTGGAACAACGTTTGCCCGCGTCGACCAGCCGGTACCGCAACTGTTCGAATTCGGACGAACGCGGCAGTCGTCGCAAGACAACCGCATCGTGGCGAACGAGATCTATCAAAACGGTGCGCTCACGAGCGTGACGGCAACGGGTGTGCCCGATCTGGCCACTCAGTTGACCGACGGCGATCTGGGCATCGACTTCGTGACGCGACGGCTGAGAGGCGGCGACTTCATCGCTCAAGCGTTCAACTTCGGTCACCAACGCCAGGAACTTCTCGGTAATCACAGTCGCGGCGGCTTGAACGATGGCTTCTTAGGTTCGTTCTCCGGTCCGCCCGGAAACTCGAACGGCGTCGGCGCGGTCAACACCTTCAACAACGTCGTTGGCGGGCGGAATTACGGCCCGAACTTGCTTCAGAACTTCCCGTTACTCCAGGTGGTGCAGTCCACGCTCGACCGCACGACGTTCAGCACGGCACTTATTGCGAAGCCGTTCCGACCGTACCGAATCGACTATTACTACAACCCCGGTTTCAACGACAAAGATTCGACCGCACAAGCCACTACGAACGCGGGTTACGGCCAAGTGTTCCTCGGTTCGAAGGTAATTACAACCGACTTCCAAGGTAACGGCTCGGTGAGCTTCACGATCAATAAGAAGTTGCCGAACCCAGGTCAGACCGAAGCCGATGTGACCTTCGGCCCAGGCGAATTCAAGTTGCCGAACAACCAACCACTTCCGGAGAGCGTCGCAAACTCCGGTGCGGGCGTCGTTACCTCGACAGCAACCGACCTGTCTCCATTGTCGGCAGGTGGACCGAGCGTCACCAACGGCCCAGACGGTACGTCGCGGTTCAGCTTCTTTAAGCGAGTCGATACGACGGCGGCCGAAATTCAGGGTTCGGTTATCATCGACGCAAACCGCAATGGAATCATCGACCCGACGGAAACCGGACTCACGGGGGTTACGCTCCAACTGTTCCTCGATCGCGGCGACAGTTCGTTCGGGAGCTTGCCTGCACTGACCGTCACCACCGATGACTCGGGTGCGTATTCGTTCGGCCCCGCTTCGTCGCCGGGTTCGTTCGGCTTGCCGAACGGCTCTCACAAAGTGGTGGCCACGCTGCCATCGGGGGCGAAGTTCTCCTTCGAAACGCCAGCCAGCGGCGTGCTACCAAGTGTCACGATCATCAACGGCGAAGTGGTCACGGGGCAAAACTTCCTCGTCACTGTGGGCGCACCGGTCGTGCCACCGCCGCCCATTCCGCCAGTTCCACCTGGGCCACCGACGCCTCCGGGACCTCCACCGGTGCCACCGGTGCCAGTGCCTCCGCCACCCGTCACGATTCCGCCCGGCGTGCCACCGACTGCGCGGCTCGTCGCCGTCGGAGCCGATGCGGGCGGTGCTCCAGTCGTCAGCGTCTACGGGCCGACCGGAGACTTCCGCTATCAGATTGCGGCGTATGATCCGCGATTTACCGGTGGCGTTCGTGTCGCCGTCGGCGATGTCGATGGCGATGGTAAGGCCGACATTATCACCGCTCCCGGTGCTGGCATTGCTGGCCTCGTGAAAGTATTCAACGGGAACACGGGTGAACTGATGTCGCAGTTCCAGCCGTACGAAGATGCGTTCACTGGCGGCGTGTACATCTCGGCCGGCGATGTCGATGGCGATGGCAAAGCCGACATTGTTACGGGTACGGGATTCGGCGGCGGACCGCGCGTGCAAGTGTTCCGCGGCAATACGTTCGAGTCGATCGCGAACTTCTTCCCGTACGAAGATAGCTTCCGTGGCGGTGTACTCGTCGCAACCGGCGACCTAAACGGCGACGGCAAAGCGGACATCGTGACCGGTACGGGCGTCGGTGGCGGGCCGCGCGTGCAGGCGTTCGATGGCACCACGCTCGTCTCGCTCTACAACTTCTTCGCTTACGAATCGACGTTCCGAGGCGGCGTGTTTGCATCGGCCGGAAACGTCGATGGCGTCGGACTCGGCGAAATCATCACCGGTACTGGCCAAGGCGGTGGCGCACTCGTCAAGATCTTCGGACAGAGTCAACTGGTATCCGGTGCGGGTTCGCCCGACCCTGCGAAATCGTTCTTCGCCTACGATCCGAACTTCCGCGGTGGCGTTCGCGTCGATGCCGTCGATGCCAACTTCGACGGGAAAGCCGACATCATCACAGGGCCAGGGCCTGGTGGCGGGCCGGATGTGCGAGTGGTCGATTACACCAACCTGCAAGATCTTTACCGTCTTACGGCGTTCGACCCGAACTTCCTCGGCGGCGTGTTCGTCGGGGCGTTGCACAACTAACCGCGAAACGTTATCCCTTTTCCGAGGTCAGCCAGAAATGGCTGGCCTTTTTTTGTGCGATCCGCGTTTCGATTTGCGGCTCGGGTTGCCTGAGTTGCCAGAACCCGCTATCGTGCCGGAAGGATTGACTGTTCTCGCGCAGGAGGCGATACATGCGCCAGTTGCTATTGTGGGCAATCGTGCTCGGTTTATTCGGTTGCAATCGAAGCGGAATTCGTCGCGAATCGCTGCCGATTCGGCCGAAAGTCGCACCTGCGATGCCTTCGCCGATCGCGAAAACCAGCCCAATTTCCGCGCCGATACCACCGACCCCGGTCGTGCGCGACTTGCCAGACACCACCGATTACAAAGCCGTTCCGCCGCGCTTACCCGACCAACAGATTGTAATCCCCGTCGAGGCGCGAGCGGCATTACCCGATCCGGCCGAAGAAGATCGCAAGACGCTCCGCGAACGATTGGCCGAACGACGCGACGAAAAGAAAGAAAAAGAGCAACCGAAACTGCCCAGCCCGTTCGCGCCGAAAGACGCCCCGCCAGCGGTCGCTCCGATGCCGAAGGCACCAGCCGCAACAGGCGAAGTCAGCGATGTGCGGAAGCTATTTAACGTGGCCGCAAAGCGATACGACGAACTCGTCGATTTCGAAGCGACACTCGTCCGCAGCGAAGTCGTGGGCGGCAAACAAATGCCAGCCGAAGAAGTGTTATTCCAGTTCCGCAAAACGCCGTTCAGCATCTACATGAAGAACACCGGCAAAGCCGGTAAAGGCCGCGAAGTACTGTTCGTACAGGGGAAATTCGACGACAAGATGCACATCGTCACGGGCGAAGGCGACAACCGCATAATGGGTGCGGGGTTCAAGACATCATTGAAGCCGGACAGCCCGTTGGCAGCCGGGAAGAGCCGCCACAAGATCACCGATGGCGGCCCCGGCACGCTACTCGCACGGTTCGAGACCGCCCTGAAACTACAAGAAAGCGGCAAGCGACCCGGCGCAATTAAGCGGGTCGGCTTGGTCCAACGGAAAGAATTCCCGACGCCACTCGAAGCCGTCGAAATCGCATTCGCACCCGGCGACGACGCCCAGCTACCCAAGGGCGGCAAGCAGACGATTTACTTCGACACGAAACCGAATTC
>JAYSYI010000173.1:0-6343 GCA_043727665.1 Limnoglobus sp.
CCTCGCGGACTTTCTGTACGGCAGGTAGCAGCAACCCGATGAGGATCGCGATAATCGCGATCACGACCAAAAGCTCGATGAGAGTAAAGCCGCGACGAACGCGACCCCGAATATAGAAGATCATAAGTGCCCCGAGAGAAGAGGGAGTAAGGAAACACCGATCATAGCGCCTTGAGTGTACCTTGATCTTCCGATCATTGCAAGAATGTGCGAGAGAAGCCAAAGCATTGCAGAAACGATAGTGTTGTCGCACGGCTGACGTTACAGTCTCAGATTCGCCAGTATCGCCGCGGCGAACAGTCGTAGTTTCTCGCGTTTGGAGACTTCCGGGCGCTGTGCCCAAACGTCGTGATCGATCCGCTCGATGGCGTTCAGGATCGCTTCGCCGCCGCGAATGAACAGATCGATATCGACGCGCAATCGTGGCGGGATCATCGGTAATAGCGGCTTGCCACGGTGGAAGAAGTCGCGGGTCCGCTCGATTTCAAATCGCATCAGTTCGCGAAACGCCGGTGTCATTTTTCGTGCGTGGTACTCGTCCGATGTATATCCGAACCGGCGACGATCTTCCTCGGGGATGTAGATGCGGCCAATCGTCAGGTCGCGTGCCACGTCTTGCCAGAAGTTCGCGAGTTGCAGCCCCGTGCAGACAAAATCCGAGAGTTCGGCGCGTTCAGTGTCGTAGCAACCGAACAGGTGCAGCACGAGGTGCCCGACGGGGTTCGCAGAGTTTTGGCAATACTGCAAAAGCTCGTCGAAGTTCGCGTACTCCGGCTTCGTTTGATCTTGCCGGAACGCGATGAGCAGATTTTGGAATGGCTCCGGCGGGATCACTTTCGCGCGGATCGTCTGTTGCAGCGCGATCATCACGGGGTGTTTCGGCGTGCCATCGTAGCAGGCTTGCAGTTCGCGTTGCCACCATGCAAGCAACGACAATGCGGCGTCACTGCCGCCCGATTCATCCGCGAGATCGTCGGCCCAACGGCAGTAGGCATACACCGCGTGAAAGTGCGAAAGCAGCTTCCGTGGCAGCAGTATCGATGTCACCGTGAAGTTTTCGTAGTGCGACCGCGCGACGCGGGCGCAGTACGAACGGGCGAAGTTCCGCGAGGGGCAGACGCCCCCCGCCGGTCCCCAACGGCGGAGTTCCGCAGCAAAATCCCAGGCCACGTTACTTCTTCGGTTCGAGGATGCGAATCTGCGTCGAGAGTTGGAACGGCAGGCCATCGAGTTCGAAATCGATCTCCATAAAGAACGCGGTAAACTCGGTCGCGCTCGGCGTCACGGATACCGTACCGGCCTTGTCCGAGATCACTTCGATGTCGCTCGATTTCCACTTCGACTTACGGAAATCGCGCGTCGCCGAAGTCGCGACCCAACCGCGTGCTCCCTTCGCACTCGTGTCGGATTCCACGGCAAGTTTCGCCATCGCGCCATCGTCGCTGTGCTTCCACGTCAGCCTCGGCATCGCCTTCTCGAGGATGATGTGCCGACTGAACGCCGCGAGCGTGTTGACGGCTTGCATCTGAAATGGATCCTTCTTCGTGCCTACGACGTTCGGATTTTCTTCGGGGCGTAAACCGTGCCCTGCGTTCGCAACGAAGCAAAGGTACTTCTCGCCCTTGAGGTCGTCCCAATAGACGTTGGTGGACTCTTGCGACCAGTACGGATCGTTGGTGCCGTGGATGAGCATTTTCGGCAACGTCAACGTTTCGCGGTAGATCCACGGGTCGACCATCGCCCAGAGTTTGCGCGCCTCCGTGGTGTCCGGCAACGGCAGGAGTTTGCGTTCTTCGTAGTCGTGGATCATCTCGCTGTAGCGACCGAACGACTTCAATTGCAGTGGCATTTGCTTCTGGAAATTGAGCGTGTCGATGACCATCGGTGCGATCGCCTTAACGCGTTTATCGCCGGAGGCGGCGGTCAGCCAACTCGTCCAGCCGCGCTTCGATGCCCCGGTAATCACGAACCCGGTCACGTCGTGCTTCCATTCTTTTTTCGCAAACGCCTGGAGGGCATCCATCGATTTGACGACGCTTTTGGCCATCGGGAACAGCAGCGGCCACGTGCCATCTTTGGTGTCGAGATAGCGGACGAACGTCTCCGCGATGAGCGCGTCTTCCTTTTTCGTGCCGCCGATTTCGGGCATCGGTTGTTTCGGAATGCCGAACAGAAACGCCACGGGTGCCTTCACGCGTTTGGCGATTTCCGTACCGAGGAGCGCGTTCGCGGAACCGCCGGCTTTGCCGCCCGTGTTATAAATCACCATCGTTGCGGTCGGCTTCACGTCGGTCGGCAGGAACACGAGGAGATCGTGATCCCAGATTTCGCCGTGCCATTTCTGCGAGATGAGATGCAACGTGTACATCTTCCCGGCGGGGGCCTCGGTCACGTCGACTTGCTTCCAGGCGTAATCGGGTTCGGGCTTGTCGATGTAGTCTTTTAAGTCCGTGGGCGGCAACGGCGCTTGTGCGAACGCAGGCGATTGCCACGCGGCGAGACTGCACATCGCAAGCAACAAAAACTGTCGTTTCACGAACGATACCTCCGGAGATCGAGTGACCGTGATTTCCCATCAGCGAACGCAACTAACATAACGGAAAAAAATCTCATCCGCGATCCCCTAGAGAAAATTATTCAGGCGGGGTATAGTTGATTTAGTAACCGGCGACGTGGGATCGGTACTATTCATCGAATGAGTGCGAATGGCCAGCGCGTGGAAAGAAGCGATCCGGAACGCGGCCCGTGCGGCACGGAAATGGGCGGATCGGGTGTCGGCTCCAGTCGCCCCGCAGAAGCCGATCGCGAGCATCGCGACGTACGAGCCGATTCGCAAGGTGCAGTTAACCGACGAAGTCTCGCGGATGTTGTTCGACGAATACGCCGTCCACCGCAAGACGGAACGCGGCACCGAGGAAACTGGCTGGGTCTTACTCGGGATTCGCAATGGCGACGAAGCGATCGTGATGGTCACGCTACCCGCCGGGGCCGAGCGCGATGCGGGCGAAAGCCATGTGCAGTTTCATGCGGAGGCCCAGGCGGTTGCGAGCCGGATCGTGCGGCAATCGGACAAACGGCTAATGTTACTCGGTGTCGTTCACACGCACCCCGGTATGCTCCGACACCCGAGTAGCGGCGATTTCCGTGGCGATCGCGAATGGGTACAGAATTTGCGTGGTGGGGAAGGGATTTTCGGCATCGGCACCGTGGCGGACAGCGTGCCGAGATCCGGCGTGGCGATCCACCCGCAACCGCAGACTTTGCAGTATGCCGAATTGCGGTTCGACTGGTATACACTCGCCGATGGCGAGAAGAAGTATCGTCCGGTGCCCGTCGAGTTGACCATTGGCCCAGACTTGGCGAAACCGCTACGCAAAATTTGGACGGACATCGAGAATCATGCCGTGGCGATCGATCGACTCGCGCGGCAACTGATGAACGTCCAGTTCGAGATCGGCGAAAGCCTGAATATTCTGGTGGGGCTGGCCGCGAGTGGCCAACTCCGCGCGTGCATTGAAGGAAAGTCCGTGCGGTTCTTTTACGAAGTCGGTGAGGATGCATTCCAGATCGATCTCCCCGCAGGAACGCGGCCCGATCAGGGGATCTACCTCATCTTGGCCGAATTGGCCGCACGCGGTTGATATACTCTCGGTTGCGAGGGTAATTTCGAGTCGTTCCATCCGGAACGGCTTATCGTTCGCCCCAATGGGGAGGGTATCGTCATGGACTTCCGACCACTGAACGAATTGGAGCGTCGGCACCTGATTACCGCGCTGCGCGGCAACGCCGATGGCAACCGCGTCCTACTCATGGACCGCAAAGATACGAGTTTCGCCGGGAGCGCCGAAGAGGTGCCCGACGAAGAAGTGATTAACGCCATCAAGTCTGTCCCGTGCCATTACTGATCCGAAGTGGCTAGTGGTGAGTGGTTAGTGGCGAGTAAAGACTTCTAACCACTCGACACTCCGAAATTCTCGCCACTAACCACTCACCACTCATCACTACTAATGGGTTTACTCGACACCGAATCGGGCAAACGTCGGCTGCTGTCCGTCGATTTGCCCGTCATTGAGAAATACAACGAAGGCCGCGATCTGGAGTTCCGCATCCGCATCCAGAAGGTCGGTAGCACGCTCGTACTTTGCTACAACCTCAAGCCGGGGCACAACGTCTACGCGATCGAGACGCGATTGCTTTCGAGCTACCCCACCGTACCGCCCGAAACCCGCATCCAGACTCCGCTGAAACACTGTCCACACTTACTCGAAGGGCAAACGCTCTGCCTCTGGCGACAGGGTTCGACCCGGACATCGAACCGTTGGGATCCGGCCAAGTTCACATGCATCTTCGCGGTGCAGGCGGCGTGGCGCTGGCTAGCCTGCTACGAAATCTGGCACGATACGGGCGAGTGGCCGCTACCGGAAGCGAAGTAACGATGGCCCATCTATTCCAAGTCGGTGCAGGTAGCGGCGGCATCATCGTGCTCGATCTCGTCTGTCGCGATCCGAACATCACGCGCGTCACGCTCGTCGAGCCGGATATTTACGAAGCGCACAATGTGCATCGCCATCTGTTCCCCGCATCGGCAGTCGGTCGAAAAAAAGTCGAACTCGCCGCCGAATGGTTGCGAGATCGGCGGCCCGATCTGCAAGTCGATGGCCACTGCGTCGATCTCACCGATCCGGCGCAACAAGCCGCGATGAACGCGGCGGTGGTTGCATGCGATTTCGGCGTCTGTGCGGCCGACAATGAGGAAGCGAAGTTCCACTTCGATCGGCTGATGCGCACTCACCGTAAACCGTGGACGCTCGGTGAAGTGCTTTCCGGTGGCATCGGCGGCTGGGTGCATCGCTTCGCGACCGATGGCCCGTGTTACGGTTGCGTGGCAAGTTACTTGAAGCGTAGCGGGCCGAGCGATACACCGATATCGCCGCCGCCGGATTATTCGCAACCGAACGCCACCGTGGCGGAAACGCGCATTCCTGCGTCCCGTGCGAGTATCGCCACCATTGCTGGACTTCATGCGATCGTGACGCTTGCACTCTCCGAAACTCACGATTGGACGTCGATGCTTTTGACTTTGCAGCGTGTGCCTGGCGTCTTCGACGAAGCGTTTCGTACGCACCGCTTTCGCATTCCGAAATCCCTCTCGTGTCTCATCTGCTCGGTCGAACCGGTTACGGTAACCGGGGAGGAACTCGATGTGGCACTCGATCAAGCTTTGGCTCGGTTGGGTCATGAATGATCTGATTCCCGCCGCACGCGGTCGGCCCGGCAATCAGGCCGTCCACTTGCGCTACGAAGCCGTCGGGCGGACGTTCTACGAAATGCCGATCCCGTGGAGCGCAGAGGCGGTCATCGTCGAAGTGCTACTACGCTTGGCACCGCCGATGCGGCAAAAGAACGACTACGCACTCCGCATTCCCGGCTGTCCGCCGATACTTCCCGATCTGCTCCGTAAAGACGACAAAGACCCGAAACGCTATCGCCTCACGTTCCGGTTGCCGGCACCGGAAGCATCGGTGCGGGCCGAGTTATTGTGGAAGATGCGGTTGATCGCCGATGTGTCGATCCCCATATTGACGGCCGAAACGTTCCTTTCGCAATTGCAAATCTCGAACCCGACAGTCGCGGTGAAACTCGGCGATTGCACCGTGGCCGCAACGACATTCGTCGCCGCCCAGTGCCGGGGGGTCACAGCGATGGCGGTCATCAAAAGCCCCACAACGCTCGCACCGCTCGCCGAACTCGGGCTGCACGTGACGTTCCGTTCGGACCGCACCGCCATCGCGTACGACGTTCCCGTGACACTGACGAGTTCGCAACTGTCGTTCAAGGAAGCGATGTTTGCGGTATCGCCGCCGAAATTGCCGCGTAAGTCGGGGTATTACTCCGCCACGTGGTACGCGGGGTCTAAGGAGCTAGTGAGTGTCAATTACGTCGCGGTGACGTTGGCCCAATTCGCGAAGTCGCTACGCGTGTCGGGCAGGCGGTTCGCGATTGAGGATCGACTCGGCCAGGTGCGAATGATGCGACACCCGCCGCAAACGCCCGGCGAAGCGGTTCGCATCGGCCCCTGTTTCGTCTTGAATAGCTCGGAATTGGGCATGGCGGGTTGGATTGATTTGCGTGCCGTTGCACAATCCACCGGCAGCACGCAACACCTGCCACTCGAACTCGCGGGGTTGGTATTAATCACCGATGGCCCCTCGCTGTTCGCGCCAGGGATGTTCGACGAAGCGATGCTCCGAGGCATCACCGCATTCGAGTTACGCTACCGCAAACAACTCCTTTGTGTGGCATCGCTGAACCCCGTACCCATGGCCGCATTCAACGCCGAAGG
>JAYSYI010000174.1:0-2025 GCA_043727665.1 Limnoglobus sp.
TCCCGAAGCAATTCATCGAGCGAGACGAGCGGTAGATTTTCCTTCGCAAAGAACGCGCGATCTGGGTACGGATCGTAACCGATCGGACGGAGATCGAACGCCTTCGCGATCTGCGCGACCCGCTTGCCGATGCGACCGACACCCGCAATTCCAAGCGTTTTACCGCGTAACGCCTGATTCGCTTTGCGGGGCCACTTACCCGCAACGGTGAGGCTGTGTTGCGGAATCAGGTTTTTGACGAGCGCGAGCATGAGCATAAACGCATGTTCCGCCACCGCGTTGTGGTTCGAACCCACCGCGATCGTCGCCGCGACGCCATGCTCGGTGGCGGCCGCCAGATTAATGCCGTCGTAACCGACACCCGCCCGGCAAATGACCTTCAGCCCCTTGGCTGCACAAGCCGCAATCACCTTCGGCGTGTACGGCTCTGAACCGGCCAGCGACGCCACGCAACCGCTGAGTTGATCGAGCAATTCGTCTTCGGTTAGCTGGGCGTTCTTCTTCGGGAAAACCAACTCGTACCCTGCGGAACGGAGCAGTGGGCCGTAGACGGGTTCGATTTCCTTCATCGGTGCCGGTGCGATCAGTACCTGCTTCATGGTTGAGCCTCGGTTGTGATGGGAATACGTTTCGTAGATATACGCCGCGTGAACCCGATCGACTGGATTCTGTCCGTTTGAAAGTACCGAATGGCGAGAACTGACTGGTTTACCGTCGTTCTGATGTGTGGCATTCGCAGAAAATCCGATTGGCTATTGATTTTTGCGCGAGTGCAGTCGAAGATTCAATTTATGAGGGGTGAGATGTGTTGTCCCACCTGGGTCGAATCCGTATTGTAATCCTTTCAGCCGGGGTAATCCAACGAGCCAAGCGTACCATATCACTGATAGGACGCCGACGCGAAGATCCCCGGAGGGTACCAAGACACCCTAGGGAGATCATTTGAACAGCGTCACTCTGGCTGTGCCCAACTCGCTCGCGGTCGTACACGGCACGACCCCAACCAAAAAACCACGGGAAATCCCGTCGGCGCTTCAGCGGGCCTGCATTGCCGCAAAAGTCGCCTCCGAGAACAAGGGCGAAAACATTCTCGTTCTCGATCTCACGGAACTCACGCCGATTTTCGACTTCTTCGTGATCGCAACCGGCAGAAGCCGTCGGCAAGTTCACGCAATTATCGAAGACGCCGATGCGGCACTGCGGGCCGTCGGCGACGTGCGAATCGGCCTGGCCGGTTACGAAGCGAGCAAGTGGGTCGTCCAAGATTATGGCGATGTCCTTCTCCACGTGTTCGATCCCGACACCCGCGATTATTACAAGCTCGAAGAACTCTGGGCCGATGCCGAACGCATCGACTGGCAAGACGAAATCGAATAGAGTTTCTTCACGCATGGCACGAAGCCCCGGCACGACGTGCCGGGGTTTTTTCTTGGTACTGGAACATGAATCTGCTGAACGAGCTGCGACACATTTTCGAACCGAGTCTGGTGGCCATCGCACCGGATCCCGCGAAACTGCCCGATTACCTCGGCATGTTCAAGCCGACGACCGACCCGAAGCACGGCGACTATCAAGCGAACTTCTCGATGTCGCTCGCCAAGGTTCTCGGCAAGAAGCCACCCGAGTTGGCGAAAGAAGTCATCGATTTATTACCCGCGAACGATCTCATCGAGTCTGCAACCGTCGCCGGGCCGGGCTTTATCAACTTGAAACTTCGCGATTCCTGGATCGCCAAGCAAGTGCAGTCCATTGCGACCGATACGCGCCTCGGAGTGTCGCACGCAACGAAGCCGCGCACTTTTGTAATCGATTACAGTGGGCCGAACGTGGCCAAGCCGTTGCATGTCGGGCACTTGCGTAGCACGATCATCGGCGACGCGCTCGTTCGCATCTTGCGGTTCCTCGGGCATACCGTGGTCGGCGATAACCACCTCGGCGACTGGGGCACGCAGTTCGGCATTCTTATCCACGGCTACAAGCACCACCGCGACGATGCCGCGTATACCGCCGATCCCGTTCGCGAAT
>JAYSYI010000175.1:0-6304 GCA_043727665.1 Limnoglobus sp.
ACGCGACAGTTTTGGTGAACCGTGGAGTTCCCGGACAACATCGCACGATCCGCAATTTCCGCGTGCCCGCCGATGAGGCAGCCATTCACGAACATGCCGCGATTGCCGAGAATGCAATCGTGCGCGACGTGGCTATTCACCATGAAATAATTGCCATCGCCAATGTGGGTGACGCCGCGCGAATCGGGCATTCCGCGATGGACGGTCACGTGTTCGCGGAAGATGTTGCCATTGCCGATCGCAATGCGGGTATCCTCGCCTTTGTAGGCGAGGTGTTGCGGGCGATCGCCGAGTATGCAGCCGGTGCCGATGTCGTTATCCGCACCGATTGTCATCGGCCCCATGAGGTGAACGTGCGCCCGAATGTGGGAACCGGGGCCGATCCGGACCGGCCCATCGATCACCGCAAACGGACCGACCCGCACATCGGGTGCGAGCATCGCCTCCGCCGAGATGATCGCCGTCGGATGAATCAGCCGCACATCGCTACGTGTCATGGGGGGACGTTCCCGTTGGGTGTTGATAATCAAGTGTTACCCGATTTGCACGGCGAATTGCAAGGCGAAGTCGGCGGAACGCCGCCTGCCATGTTGCAAACGAGGGACGTATTCATCGATTGCTGCGAATTTTCGCAATGGAGACTTGCCGACGGAACGCCTATCGCTATCGTATGGGCTTATCACAAATTCTCGGCCGTGATGGCCCGGAGGCCGTAGTGAAAGTGCGATCCAGCGTCAAACGCATTTGCGAAAAATGCAAGATGATCAAGCGTAAAGGTGTCGTCCGCGTCATTTGCGAAGACCCTCGCCACAAACAGCGTCAAGGCTAAGACTGAGGAACTGCTGACATGCCTCGTATCCAAGGCGTCGACCTACCTTCCGACAAACCCACGCACATTTCCTTGCGTTACCTCCGGGGCATCGGCCCCGTGACGGCGCTGGAACTGTGCGAAAAAGTCGGCATCGATCCGCAACGTCGTGCGAAAGAACTCAACGACGATGAGATCGCCCGTATTGCTACCACCCTCGATAAAGATTATCTCGTCGAAGGGGCGTTACGCCGCTTCGAGGGTGGGAATATTACCCGCCTGAAAGAGATCAAGAGCTATCGCGGCGAGCGTCACCGGAAGAACCTTCCGGTTCGCGGCCAACGCAGCAAGACGAATGCTCGCAGCCGAAAAGGCCCACGTAAGACGGTCGCCGGTAAAAAGGGCGTCAAGGACAAGTAAGAATCCGTCTTCAGCCGTACTTTCGATTACGGTTTGTGTCGGGTTTGTCGCATTCTGTTACACATACTCCGTTTTGAAGTCCACTGTAAGCCGAAGGCTGATCGCAAATCATGGCCAAGAGCAAGAAGAAGAAACAGCGTCGCAACGTGAGCCGAGGCGTGGCCCACGTTCAGTCGACGTTCAACAACACGATCGTTACCATCACCGACGCGAACGGCGATACGCTGTGTTCGGTGTCGGGTGGCATGGTCGGCTTCAAGGGAAGCCGCAAGAGCACGCCGTTCGCTGCCCAACGCGCCGCGGAAGATGCCGCCGCGAAGGCGTCGAAGTTCGGCGTCAAAGAAGTCGAAGTCCGCGTTAAAGGCCCCGGTGCTGGTCGCGAATCGGCTGTCACCGCGCTTCAAGCCGCTGGGTTAAACGTCAAAGCCATCGAAGACGTTACCCCACTCCCGCACAACGGTTGCCGCCCGCCTAAAAAGCGACGCGTGTAATTATTGTCGATATCGCTTCGGAACCGTCCCCGTGTCAGTGGGGCGTACGTTTCCTTCCGCGATTTCGCTCCCGCACCGGATCGACCCAGGGGTTCTCCGGAGTGGTGTATCCTTGCCATCGCGGCAGGACCGACCCCTGTACTTTTCACTGACATCCCACTTGGACGAACCGCCTACTCATGGCCCGTTTTACCGACCCCGCATGCAAACGCTGCCGTCGGGAACAATTAAAATTGTTCCTCAAGGGCAGCCGTTGCTTTAGTTCGAAGTGCCCGATTGATCGCCAAGCATTACCCCCCGGTATGCACGGTGCCCGTCGCGGCAAAACCTCCGAATACGGCCTTCGACTCCGCGAAAAACAACGCTTGAAGTTCTTCTACGGCGTGCTCGAACGACAGTTCCGCCGCTACTTCGAACTCGCAACTCGCCAAGCCAACACCGGCGAAGCGTTGCTCAGCATTCTCGAACGCCGTCTCGATAACGTCGTTCACCGCCTCGGCTTCGCGCCGAATCGCAAGGGTGCCCGCCAACTCGTTGCACACGGACACGTGATGGTTAATGGTCGCAAGTGCGACGTGCCGAGCGTGCTCGTGAAGCCGAACGACATCATCAAGGTCAAAATGGCTGTCCGCAGCCTGGCCCTGACGCGGTTGCATCTGCAAGCCGTCGGTGGCGAGCCGGTCCCCGATTTCTTGGAGCGAACGAACTCCGAAGATCCTGAAGGCCGAATGCTACGCCTGCCAGGTCGCGGCGACGTCGATCCGCGAATCTCCGAGATCCGCGAGCAGCTCATCATCGAAATTGCCACGCGCTAAGTGGGCGGTCAAAAGCACAAGCGATTGTTTTCACCCAATCGTTTGGCGTCTTGCTGTGTCGGGGAATCTCGGGTACTCCATCGCGGTACTTGCCCCAACGGAAAGCTGACGCCGACGACTTTGTAAAGGCTCGTTTCTCATGCGTATCCGATGGCGTGGTCTCGAACTGCCGAACCGTGTGGCGAGTGAACGCTCGACCCTAACGGACACATACGGCAAGTTTCACGTCGAACCGTTCGAACGCGGGTTCGGCATGACGGTTGGCAACAGTTTGCGACGCATTCTCCTGTCGAGCCTCGAAGGTTCGGCGGTGACCCGCGTGAAAATCAATGGCGTTCAACACGAAATTTCGACGATCCCTGGCGTTGTAGAAGATGTCACCGACATCATTCTGAACATCAAGTCTCTCGTCGTTAAAAACCTGTCGGACCAGCCGAAAACGATCCGTATCGATCGCCACCAAAAGGGTGTCGTCAACGGCTCGCACCTTCAGCACGACGAATCGATTCAGGTTCTCAATCCCGAACACCACATCGCGACGATGACCGACGATGTGCCTTTGGTGATCGAGATGACCGTCGAAAACGGTCGCGGTTACCACACCGCCGACGAAAACTCCGGGAAAGAACGCGAAATTGGCGTCATTCCCGTCGATAGCAGTTTCTCGCCCGTCGTTCGCGTCAAGTACGACATCGAGGAAACTCGCGTCGGCCAACGCACGAACTACGACCGGCTCGTGATGGAAATCTGGACGAACGGCACTGTCGGTCCACAGATGGCCATCGTCGAATCGGCCAAGATTCTCCGGAAGCACCTGAACGCGTTTATCCAGTACAGCGAACCGGGGCCAGAAGTCCCACTGGATGATGGTCCAATCGAAATCGGGCCCGCACTGGGCGCAGGCGTCGATACCGAATTCGAGCGTAAGCTCAGCATGTCGCTTGCCGAACTGGAACTGTCCGTTCGTGCAACGAACTGCCTGGAATCCGAAGGCATCACGACGGTTCGTGAACTGATGTCGCGCTCCGAAGAAGAACTCCTCGAAGTCCGCAACTTCGGCGAGACCACGCTCAAAGAAGTCACCGGCAAGTTGAAGGAACGCAACCTTCACCTGGGTATGAAACTGCCACCGGTACGCCGATAACGCTATCAGCTTTCAGCAATCAGCGGTCAGCCAATCCCAGAGGGTTGGCTGGTTTGCATCGCTGAGAGCGGTTCTGATTGGCTGATAGCTGATCGCTAAAAGCAACAAAGTGTCCCCCGCTTTCCTTGGCACGGAGTGGGGTTCTCACACCATCCATAATTTGAGGGTCTCATGCGCCACCGTCTCAAAGGCAGGCACCTTAACCGGACGTCCAGCCACCGCCTCGCTCTCTTCCGAAACCTTTCTCGCGCGCTCATCACGCACGGATCGATTCAGACGACCGTCCCGAAGGCCAAAGAGCTTCGTCCGTTCGTCGAACGTCTGATTACGCTCGCCAAGAAGGCCGCGCTGATCGACGATGGTACGCCATTGGGCAAGATCCAGTCGCTGCACTATCGCCGTCAGGCTATGGCGCTGCTCGGGCCAATGCACGGCACGGGCGTTTACACCAAAGAAAACAAGCTCGCCGAAGAGAACAACACCGTTCTCAAGAAGCTCTTCAACGAAATCGGCCCGCGATTCAAGGACCGCCCAGGTGGGTACACCCGCGTCATGAAACTGCACTATCGTCGCCTCGGCGACGCCGGTGAGACGGCCGTCATCGAGATGCTAAAGGAAGGCGAAGTCAAAGTCCAACGCCGCTCCGGCACACCTGCTGCACCCGCAGCACTTTCCACAGCAGATTGATTCGAGCCAGCACCGAAGCCAAAAGCCCGCGTTCAGACTGCAAAGTCTGCACGTGGGCTTTTTTGCTGCATCCGCAATTCTGACTAAACGTGTGCCAGTGCAACCGCCCGTGGCAGATCGCACAGGTCGCCGCTAATGTACAGATGGTGCCACAACTGAGTGGCCGTCACGG
Source organism: Limnoglobus sp. (assembly GCA_043727665.1). Classification (GTDB taxonomy): domain Bacteria; phylum Planctomycetota; class Planctomycetia; order Gemmatales; family Gemmataceae; genus Limnoglobus. The sequence continues at coordinate 4,538 of JAYSYI010000175.1, forward strand.
CGGTTAGGCCCATCTCAAGGCCGGTTCGGGCGAAGCCACGGCGCATCGTGCCAACCTTTGCCGAGGCTTTCTCCACCGCTTCGTAGTCGAAGTAGCCGGTTTTGGCCATCGACTCGCGGCTCATCACTTGCTGAATCCACGGCTCTTCACCGCCCGTCGCGAAAGCATCCATCGGCGCGCGGAACATGTGCTTCTTCCGCCATGCGACTTCCTTCGGCAACCAGCGTTCGGCGACTTTCCGCTCGATGTATTTGTCCGTGAGGCCACGCAGTTTCCAGCGCGGATGCAGCGTCGCCAGGAACGAAAGCACGTCTTCGTCCAGGAACGGATATCTCGCTTCGACTGAGGAATGCATCGCCACGCGGTCGCCCTTCGAGGCCATAAGATGGCCGGGGAGCATGATGCGGGCACCGAGCGACATTTGCCGGTTGAACGGCGACCAACGCTGGAGATTCGGTGAGAGTTCGAGGTCTTCGAATGCCGAGTGCGAGAGCATTTTTTCGCGAAGTTCGCCGCTAAAGAAGCGGATCTTGTTCATGCTCATCAGGCCGTAACAGTCGACCCAGCCGTTGTGCCCACCGAGGACTTCGTGCGTGCGGCGGATCTGTTCCATCGGGAACATCGGCTGACCGGTGAGCCGCGCGCCGAGTCGCCGCAGGCGAAGTGCCATTCCGGGGATAATATCGGTATAGCCCAAGATTTTGTGGATTTTGAACCACGAGTACCCCGCCATCCATTCGTCGGCACCTTCGCCGGTGAGCGCGACTTTGTAGCCGTTCTGGTGGACGGTTCGCGCCAGGTGCATCAGACCCAAGCACGACGTATCGATCACGGGGCACTCGGCCGCCGCGATCAATTCCGGGTAGTCGGCACGCAGTTCGTTCGGCCCGCACGGCACCACGATCGGATTGCAACCGAGCGACTTCGCCACGCCGAGCGCCAGCGATTCTTCGTCCAAACCTTCGCCTTTTACGGAAATAGTGAACGTCGGAATTGGCCGCCCAAGTACTTTGTTCGCCATCGCCACGACCAACGACGAATCGACGCCGCCACTCAGATACGACACCACCGGTACATCGGCCCGCAGTCGCCGCTGCACCGCACGCAACAGCACGTCTTCGAAGGCATCGATCGTCTTTTTCTCGTCGCGGCCGTAGTCTTCCTGCCCCGCATCGGGATAGTTCACTTCCCAATAAATGTGCTGTTTTACGGCCTCTTCGACGCGGGTTCGGCCGAGTTTCAGGTGCAAGTAGCGGCCGGGCAGTAGTACCTGAATGCCTTCGAACACCGTCATCGGGCCGGGCATCGCAAAGAAGGTGAAGATGTGATTCAGCCCGCGCAAGTCCGGCTTCGCCGTCACGAGGCCGCTCGCTAATATCGCCTTGATTTCCGAGGCAAATAGCAGCCAGTCCGAGCCATCGTGGCGGATTGTCGTGTAGAAGAGCGGGCAGATGCCGGCGCGGTCGCGGCCGAGCACGACTTCGTTCGATTTCGAGTCCCAGACGCAGACGGCAAACTGCCCGCGCAGGTGGTCGAACAGCTTCTCGCGATGGTCTTCCCAGAGGTGCGGGATGATCTCGGTATCGGTGTGCGTGCGGAACCTGTGGCCCTTACTTTCCAGGGCCGTACGCTTCTCCGGGTAGTCGAAGAACTCGCCGTTGAAGACCGTCCAGATGCTACCATCTTCGTTCGAAATCGGCTGCTTGCCGTCGGCCAAACCGACGATGCTGAGTCGCGTATTTGCGAGGTGCAATCCGTCGCGGTCGA
>JAYSYI010000176.1:0-2016 GCA_043727665.1 Limnoglobus sp.
TCGTCGGGTAAACCATCGCTGCGCACTTTGGCCGAACCGGCCAATGCATCGACCGTGGCCGTAACAGCAGTGCGAAAAAGTTGATCGAACGTACTCACACGACGCCGTTCGGGTGGCTCGTTTCGCTCCATTGCTCGCGAAAGTTTCGTGAGGTGATAAGTCTCGCGCAGCAGGCCTAATCGCGGAAGGCGAAGTAATAACGACTCCATCATTTGCAGTGCGGTTTGCGCGCGTAATGCCGGGCCGGGCGCACCGCCATCGGCAGGTGGATTGACGAGTAACGGCTCGCGGCGGAACGCTTCGATGAACGGAATCAAACGCTCGCGGGCACTGGCCGTGTCACCTCTCAAGATCGCTTGTTCGAGTTGTACTGCGAGGTCGCTCCAACCGGTTGCGGCATCCTCTTCCGCCGATTTCAGTTCGGGCTTCGTGTAAAGTGCTGCCGACAGCGCCCGCTCGGCGGCGGCCATCTCCACCGCCGTCGAAACCGCCATGTCGAGCAGGTGGCCTTTCATAATCCGGCGACGATCGTACTCCATGACGCCTTCGAGCGCAGACGCATTATCCGAAAGCTCAATCGCGTGCAGCCGTTCGATGAACACGTCCAGATTCATCCGGTGCTGTTGCGCCGTCAACAACCAAACGGTTAGCGAATCGACCGCATCGGTATCGTCGGCGTGCCAGAGCTGCGGCAACGAAGCCGTACGCCACATGCGAGCGACCGCCGCGATGAACCGCAATCGCGTTTCGAAGCGTTCGGCGGACGATTCCAGCGGGAAATCATCAGCCACGCTCGTCGGCCCGGACTCGGCGAGCGCCCCGTCGTTGCCGTCGTCGGCCGAGTCGCGGTAGCTCATTCCTTCGTAGGCCGACTCGAACGCATCATCGTCGTCGTCGTCCTCGTCGTCGCTGTCTTCCGCTTCGTCCAGTTCCGATTCCCCGCCGCTCGCACCGATAACGGGCACTTGCCACAAGGTATCGGCGTTCGCTTCCAGCAGTTCGAAGAATCGGCGAACCAGCGGCCCGTTCGTCGGGCTGGCGGCAATCGTCGTTTTCAGCCAACGGAACGACAGCCGTAGGAACGACGCCGAGGGATCTTGCAGCGGAACCGTGTCGACTTCGCTCAGCCACATCATCAGTAGCGACAGCGAGCCTTTATAATCGTGCTGGTCGAGCAGCGCTTCGATCACCTGCGCGAACGCGGCCGGCGTGTTGAACCCGTCCCGGTGTTTGCGCCAGAACCCAACATCGTGCTCCGTCGTCGGGGCTTGTTTCCATAGTGCGAGCGCCTTCGCCACGTGTATCGCGGCATCGGTTCGCTCGCCACCGAGAACCCGTGGCATATCGGTGACGGTCGGCGTGGCGAACGTGTCCCACCAATCGGCCAGGCGACGCATCGCCATCGCGAGAGGCGAATCGTGCGTGCGTTCCCCCGCATCCGCACCAGATGCGAGCGCGAGTGCATAGCGATCGAACTGACGTCCCACTGTCAGTATCAGTTCTTCCGAACGCGGATCGCGAACCGTATCTTCACGCCCGGCAAAAATCGGGAACAAACCCTGATAGCCGAGGATATTCCACGGGTCGATCAGCGCGCCGCAGTCGATGCCGCGCCGCAGCATATCTTCGGCATCGGCGAGTAACCGACCCGCTTCGGCGGTACGCCCCGCCTTTGCAGCAAACTCGGCTTCGGTTTGGTTCAGGCGGATCGCACAACCGAAGCGTACCGACGGTGCGGGGATCTTGGCGGCGCGTTCGCGCGCCGCTTTTGCGTAGCCCATCGCGGCAAAGAAAATCGCCAGCCGCCGTTCCTGCAAGTGCGTCGCGCGATCCATCGCGATCGACTGGTTCAGGAATTGCCGCACGCCCGCGAATGGCTGTTTCCGTTTGGACGATTCATTCCGCAACCGTTCGCCGTGCGGGCCGGGCAGGCTTTCGAGTAACTTGCGGTAAAAGTCATCGCGATAATGGGCAATTCGTTGAACGAGCGTCGTCAGTGTGACCGATGAATCGTAA
>JAYSYI010000177.1:0-2015 GCA_043727665.1 Limnoglobus sp.
TGTTCGCCCGGAATCCGCGACGATGTACGAGCCGCCGGTGCGGTTTACAAGGATTTACCCGTCGTCGTTGATGGCAACATCGTGACCGGACGTAGCCCCGACGATCTGCCCGAATTTTGCCGAGCGATGATACGAATGCTCCGAGTCGAATCGCGAGTGTAAGTTCGCTTCCCTGTGAAACCTTGCCTAACGTAATAAGGTAGTTCGAGTAGTTTTGCGAAATCGGCGGAGTGTCTGCCGGTTTCGCCCGCGAAAATGTTTGAGGAATCTCATGAAAACCGTCAGCCGCAAACTGTTTGCCGTGGCCGCGTTCGCACTCGGCTTGTCCACCGCACCCTCGCGTGCGGCCGATGTCGAGAAACTGCTTCCCGCTGAAACCGAGCAAGTGTTTCAGGTGAATATCAAGCAAATCCTCGAGTCCGACTTGGTCAAAAAGTACGCCCTCGCACAGATCAAACAGGCACTCGCTGGCAACGAAGCCCAAAAGTCGCTTCAGGCATTGGGATTGGACCCACTGAAAGACATCGACAGCCTTACGGGCGGCGTTTGGGGTGAAGATCCGAAAGACCTCAAAGGCGTGATCGTCGTTCGCGGCAAGTTCGATGCAGAGAAGTTGTTCGAAGCGGCGAAAGTCCAGGCAAAGAAAGACGGCGACAAGGTCGCTATCGTCACCGAAGGCGATTACACACTCGTCAAAGTGACCGTCGAGAATCGCCCCGAGCCAATCTACCTGACGGTGGCCGACGACAAAACAGTTCTCGTGGCAACGGATAAGAAGCTCGTCGTCACGGCAATGAAAGCCGCTGACGACAAAGCCGCAAAGCCACAGATGAAGAAGGACTTGATCGCACTCATCGAGCAAATGGACGGCAAAGCGTCGGTGTTTGCGTGCGGCGTGTCGACTGGCAAGGTTGGCGAAATCCCACCGAACCCGCTGTTCGACGATGTGGAAAAACTCAAGAAACAACTCGAGAAGCTGAAAAGCTCGGCGTTCACGCTGCGAGTGACGACCGATGTCGCAATCGAAGTGATTATGAGCATGAAGGATGGCGACGCGGCCGAAGATTTTGGTGGCACCGTCGATGAACTTCTCGGTAAAGCCAAGGCTTTCCTGCCATTCATCGCGATGCAGAACGCAAACATGAAGCCGATCATCGGCGACGTGACCAAGTCGCTAAAGAGCAAAGTCGACAAGAACGACGTCAAAATGATTGTGAAGCTCACTGGCGATTCGATCGGCAAAGCAGCAGGCACCGACGACTGATCGATTCGGGAATGATTACCTACGACGCGGCGAGTTTACTCGCCGCGTTTTTCGTTGAGAATTTGCCATTCTGCCTCGTGGTAATTCGCTTCCGAAAGCCACCAGACGCGGGTCGTAACCACTTCCTTCATGCCGATAATCACGCAGGCGACATCATCGGCGTAACGCTGCTCACAATCTTTCCGGCTCGGAATCGGCTCGCTCGTCGGGTGCGAATGGTACACCGCCAGGATCGTCTTGCCACCGGCTCGCATTTGTCGCATTGCGGCAAACATGGTCTGCGGGTCCGATAGAAATTCGGTCTTGCTCGCCAGGATGTTCACGAGCGGATAGCGTGCGGTCACGACGCCATCTTCCCGCAAGCCCACAAGCAATCCGCAACATTCCAGCGGATGTTCGCTGTGCGCGTGCGCGATCATTTCCTCAAAAAGTCGTTCTGGGATCAGGAGGCGGAAGCGGTTCATATTCCGTATTTCTACAGTAGTCCATTGCAGGAACACACGGAGATTGACACCGATGACAAAACTTGCTGATCTGAAAGGGCAAACCGTCGCCTTCGCGGCTTCGGGCGGCCTCGATTCTTGCACAGTCACAAAGTGGCTCACCGAGCATGGCGTTCGCGTTGTTTGCTTCACCGCCGACATTGCCCAACCGGACGAATCGAACTTCGCCGAGATCGAAGACCGGATGCGTGCGTGTGGTGCGGACGATTACGTTGCGGTGCCGCTGCACAAGATGATCGCCGAGAGCG
>JAYSYI010000178.1:0-2014 GCA_043727665.1 Limnoglobus sp.
CGAGCGGCACGGCGTAAGCGTGTCCGTGTGAACCCTCTGCGGCTACCACGGCACGCTTACGCCGTGCCGCTCGCCAGGCGCATGATTGTGAGCGAATCGCCTGCATTTTAAGATAAGCGACAAGATAGCGCCACTTCAAAACTTGCGCGTCGGGCTAACAAAATCTATTAAATCACCCCGCGCAAAGTATAAGTCCCGAAATCTTACGACTTCGACTACATCGAATCGCCTGGTGGCCGATCTTGCCGGTTGTAGCGGCGTGAACAACTAGGTAAGTCTGGCGAAACAAATCGGTCGCCGCTTGTCAACCGGGTGCGGGAACGGGTACTTTAGAGGAGACGGGAAATTCCTACGATGACGAACAACCGGTGTAGCCGATGGATCGTCTAATAGATGGGATTCCCTCGAATGCCTTCTCTGTCACGACCCTGCGCCGAGGTGTTACCGATGCCGTTCCGATCTTTCCGCCGTTGGTTGTCGCCGTCGCCCCGTGTATCCACTGCGGCACGCTTGCGGATGGAAGTGCTCGAAGGCCGCGAAGTGCCTACGGTGAACCTCGCGGGCATTGCGAACACCGACCAGCCGAATACGAAACCGCTGTTCATCCCCGTTACGGCGACGAACACGCCGAACGGCCCGGTGACGATCACCGCGAGTTCGGATAATACCTCCGTCACGACGAAAGTCGTCGCGGGTGGCCGTTCCGTCAAGCTCGATGTTTCGGGAACCGATGCGACGGGTGCGGCCTTTACCGGATCGCTAACGATTCGTTTGTTCGAAGACGTGGCACCGCTCGCAACCGGAACGATTATCCAGCTTGCTAATGAAGGCTTTTACAACGGTAAACTGTTTCACCGCGTCTTGCCTGGGTTCGTGATCCAAGGCGGTTCGCCGAACGGCGATGGCATCGGCGGTTCGAGCAAGCCCGATGTCGTCGATGAGTTCAACTCGCAATATACCTTCGCTAGCAACGGCATCGTCGCGATGGCCAACGCCAAAGACGACAACAATAACTCGCAGTTCTTCATCAGCGACACCGACCTCGCACTGGCCGCCCGCCCACAGAGTCTGAACTTCAATCACTCGATCGTCGGTTTGCTGACGAGTGGCTTCGACATTTACAAGAAGATCATCAATACCCCAACGGTACAGACCGGTGAGAAAAGCACGCCGGTAAATCCGGTCACAATCACGAAAGCGACGGTCTTCACCGATACCGCGAATGGCGTGGTCAAAGTGACCTCAGACTCTGGGTTCATCGGTTCGGCAGGAATAACGATCGGGGCCACCGATGGCGATAACAAGGCAACCAGCACGACGTTCCGAACGAACCTCGTCGCCGACACGACGAATGATCGGCCGTTCCTGAACACGATTGCCGACGTTCGCACGAATCCCGGTACACCGGTCACCTTCACGGCACGCGGAACCGATCTCAACAACGACCAACTGACGTACGCGGTCGGCAGTGCAACGAGTTTATTCACAGCACCGACGAACGTCACGGCGGCCATCGATCAGAATACGGGCCTCGTAACGCTGACACCGGCGGCGGGATTTACGGGCACGATCGACCTGCTCGTCGGCGTTCGCGATCTGACGAACCGATCGGGAGGCGCGACTCTCGATGTGGCCGGGAATTTCGACACGCAAGTTGTGCGGTTAACGGTTCGCGTTCCAGGCGATACGACAACGACACTCTCCGTGTCGAAACTGAACCCCAGCATCGGCCGTACCGTTCTTCTCAGCGCATCGGTCGCAGGCGATCCTGGTATTGTTGGTGCTGTCAAGTTCTTTGCGAATGGCGTAGAAGTGGGCAGTTCGCGATTGCTCGAAGGGCGTGCGCTACTCACGACATCATTCGCCGCAGTCAGCACGCAAACCGTCACTGCGCAGTTCGTGCCCGATAACACCGCCAGTAATATGAGTATTTCCACCGCTGCTGCCGTTACGGTCGTTGCGGGAACGGCCCCCGTTAGCATTCGTGCGTCGAGCGTCGATTTCGGTCAGTCGC
>JAYSYI010000179.1:0-6286 GCA_043727665.1 Limnoglobus sp.
GTCAAGGACGATCATGTGGTGTGCCCAGGCATACCCACAGTAACGCAAGGGAGCCGACCCGTGACCCAAGAGTTGAACGTCTTGGCGCTATTCAAGGGAACGGAACGCTTCATCTACGTCTACGATGATGACAGCAGGGATGCTCTCATCGATACGATCCGGAATGCGGCGGCCGACCCGCGAATTCCGATCAGCTGGTTCGATGCCGCGGTACTCACCGAACGGGCACGCCAGCAAGGGAAGGAACCCGACGAACAGCCGTCGCGGATTTAACATCCACGGGCAATACGCCCAACCTTCCCGGATACCTGATGGCGACCCTCGAACAAGGGCTGGCGGAGTTCCTGACGCACCTCAGCCTGGAAAGAAACGCCTCCACGCAAACGGTCAAATCGTACCGGGAGGATCTCGTACAGGTACTCGGATTCCTACGCGATCACTTGCAAAAAGGGAACGTAGAACCGACCGACTGGAGCGTGCGGAATCTCCGTGCGTTACTCAGTTGGTTACACCAACAAGGCTACGCGAAATCGACGATCGCCCGGCGTCTCGCTGCGACGCGATCGTTCGGGAAATATCTCTGTCGGCAGGGTGTCTTGAAGTCGAACCCGGCGGAAACCTTACGCGGACCGCGGCTCGATCGCAATCTGCCACACTTCTTGACATTGGCCGATATTCGCAAACTGTTAGCAGCCCCATCTGGCGAAGATATGTTCGGTCGTCGCGACAAAGCGATGCTCGAAACGCTGTATTCCTCGGGCATTCGCGTCAGCGAACTCGTCGGCTTGAACTTCGAAGATGTCGACCGTGCCGATGGCGTATTACTGATTCGCGGCAAAGGAAAAAAGGAGCGTCTCGCGCTCCTCGGCGACGAAGCCAAAGCCGCGATGGAACTTTGGTTTGCCGACCGGAATGCGCTACAAACCACGCTCGATTTGCCCGACCCCGCGTTGTTTTTGAACACGACTGGTGGCCGGCTGACGACGCGGAGTATTGGCCGCTTTCTACAGAAATATCTCCAGCTGGCGGGCCTCGACCCACGAACCAGCCCGCACACGCTCCGGCACAGTTTCGCGACGCACATGCTCGATGCCGGGGCCGACATTCGCGGAGTCCAAGAACTCCTCGGCCACAAGAGCCTCGTGACCACGCAGGTGTACACCCACGTGAGCACGCAACGGCTACAAACGAGCTACCAAAACGCCCACCCGCGAGCCTAATCGCGCTGGCGTTACTTGATCCAGTCTGTTCGGCAATCGCGTTGAGTCGAGGGGTCGCTTATGCATCTCAAAGTGTCGTTGGCGTGGCTGTTGCTCGTCGTATTCACCAACATTGGGAAGGCCGCCGAGCCAACCTTTCGTTGGCGTACGGACTACGCCGCCGCACGCAAGGAGTCGCTCGAAACGGGTCTGCCGCTACTGATGCAAATCGGCAGCGACGACTGTCTGTATTGCCGCAAAATGGAAGCAACGACACTGCGCGACGCCGCGGTGCAAAACGCGATGACGGCACAATACATCCCGCTGAAAATTGACGGCAACCGCGAACAAGCTCTCGTGAAAGCCCTGAAAATCCAGGTCTACCCGACGACCGTCCTCGCGGGGCCAGACGGTACGATTCACTCGATCATCAACGGCTACGTCGCGGCGGAATCGTTCCGCGATCAACTCAAACAGACGACATCAATCGTAATCGCCGACAAGAAAATCGAGAAGGATCTCGAAGACGCCACCGCGAACAGCAAGAGCGGCCAGTTCGCCAAAGCGTTCGCCACTGCAACGCAAATCGCACTCGTTGCTAAGGGCAAACCGAACGAGCAACTGGCAAAAGCGATCCTCGACGACATCGAACGAAACGCAACCCAACAACTCGCGAAGGCGAACCAGCAAGAGCGTTCAGGTTTCCCGAACGAGGCAAAAACCACGTACTCAGAGGTCGCACAAAACTTCGCCGGCACCGGAGCCGCCGCTAAGGCCGAAACGCAACTGATCGCAATGGGAGCGGGGATTGTCGACCGTTCGATTCTCACATCGAAAGCGACATCGCTGCTGGCGATGGCAAAGGAATTAACGCGAGCCGGTGCCTACGCCGATGCGCTCGAGATCTGCGATCTCCTGACGCACACCGTGGAAGCCAGCGAAGCCGCAAAACTCGCAGACTCGATTCGCACAGACGCGACGAAACTCGCCGTCGCCGGTCGGCAAGCGAATGAACAGGCTGCCGCAATTCAACGCACGCTCGCAAATTCGTGGGCAACGAATGGCTACCGCGAGGAAGCCGCAAAGTGCCTCGAACTCGCATTGAAGCTCGAACCATCGGGGCCAAAGTCCGAAGTCACGCAAACGCAACTCACAAGCTTGCGCAACGGCACTCTGATCGCCATCCCCGCCGTGCGGCAAAAGTAGCTACGCAAACAATTTTTACAATTCGAGAATATCGCATACTGGTAGTAACTGGTCGTTGTTAGCATTCGTATCGGGCAAAAACCAGTCGTTGCGAGTCTTGAGACTCGATGCGGCCGTTAGTCGTTGCCGGTGGATAACGCAGGCAGATTTGGCAGGAAGTGACAACTGCTGCTCTGTACTTCACGTGACAGAGTCAGATACATTTTCAGATGGCGCAATGTATCGATACTTGTCTTATTCTGGTAGCTGCAGGTCTTTAGTCTGCGCAGGGGGCAAATAACCTCAAAAACCAGTCGTGGTAAGTCTTCGAGACGCGACGCGATCCGCCCAAAACTGTCATTCCGGGCATTCGGCAACGACATGGAGTATCTTATGATACCCATTCTCTTTAGTATTGTGATGATTTCTGTTACAATAGACAATTCAAGCTCCGCGCGTTTGCTCAAAGCTTCGCCTCAATACGTACTAAGTTGTGGGAAAAAAATAATATTAAAGCGAGTGTTGTATGCGAAACTGCGAATGGACGTGGTAAAATGAAAGAGTTGGATCATATTTTCCGGATGCTTTAAATGATATCAGGCCATCAATTCTGTTTGTTGCAATTTGTTTGCCCTTATTAACGACTTGCGTCCCCTTTTTTGTGTCACAATTACATATCCTATAACAACTTGCCCCGTAGCTTTCTCTATAGCTGCCAGTTGCTCAGTGAGGTACGCCGCACTAGACAATATTTTGACCTGGACAATTGTGCCATTCATAAGCCCGATATCGACTTCACTTGGTGGGCTGCCAATGTAGTGGTTAACATCCTTAATCTGCACTCCATACCCCTTAAGAATCGTAACCGTATCAGCCAAGCCTGGGTCTTTAGACTTAGCGGCCTTGGCGATCAATTCGTCAATACGGGCCTGTTCAGCCGTTTCCAAATCAGCGATATTCGTCTGGGCCTCAACGTCACACGCATTATGTGCCCATACTTCCCAGCCCCATTCAGCGCAGCCGACGAAGTCGGTGTGCCAATCGGCGATGCGAAGATTGTACAGCGTCGCATATTCGCCTGGCTCCTTGGCTTCCACGCAGACTGTCTGGCCGTCGATGCCCACAAGTCTGTCGCCCACGGATAAGTCGCCAGCGGGCAACCAGCCTTTGCCCACGACCCAGAACGGGTGTTCGCTCGTCGTGCCAATCCGCCGCCCCGCTACGGTCAGCCACATCACCTGACCGAACCGCACAAACAGTTCCTCGACCACTTTCGCTTCGACTGGCCCGTTTGCATTGTGCTCGTCGCGGCTCAGCACGAGGTCGCCGACCTGCAAGTCCTCGATTGCTTTCGCCCCGTGAGGCGTCCGCAGCGGCGTGCCCGCCGCAAAGCAATATTGCAGGTACAACGACGTCGCCAGCTCGGAGTACCCGGCCTGCGTTGCCGACCCCGCTCGCTCGCCCCCGCTCCGCTCTTCGGCCAACCCGCCCGTCGCCAGATACCGCAAGTCCCGGCCCACGCCACCGACCACCGACGCCACCGCGCTGCCCTGCAACGGATCCAGACCCGGACCCCGATTCGGTCGCAAATCGAACGCCAGACCAAACGGATTCGCCTCCACCGCACCCCGACCGTTCCCGCCCTGACTCTGACTCGCGTCCAGCCAGCCCGAGATCGCACCGTACCGCGTCGCATTCGAATTCGACTGCGTCAAACGACCAATCTGCGGGTTCCCCGTCTCCGACAAATTGTATTTCGTCGCACCCGCCGGGCCGTTCGGCTGACCCAAGCCGTCCACCAAACTGTACCCGCCCGCACCCGACACCACCCGCGTAAACGCACCCGTCACCGCGTTCGCATTGTCGCCAGCCGACACCGACTCGCTTCCCACCACGCCCCGCGTTACCCGCGACGTCGTTCCGACGCTCGTCGTAAAGCGATCGAACAACGGCGGCAGCTGGCGGAAGGAAAGGCTTTGTTCGATTGCTCGCTGGGTCGGGCTTCACGCCCATCGATCATAACGGCCACGGCGAGCATTGCGAGTGAACGAACAAAGGGTGCGGGTGCTGGGCTACGATTGCTTGGGCTTCAGTCCTGTTCGGGCAACTGCTTGATCTTGACCGCACGTTCGCAATCCCGTTACGCTTCGGGATATTCGCGAGGCGTGGAGATCGAGCATGATGCAGGTAATGAAATCGACGGCGGCGTGGAAATTCGTGCGAGCGATCAAACGCTCAGTTCTGAGCACCACTGGCGAAGTTTTGCCCGCGAACGAGTGTCGTGGGGAAGTGCTTTTGCTCGATCCGCCACCGTGTCTCGAAGCCGGTTCGCGTTGCCAACTGAATCTGAAAGTGCAAAACCGCTCGGGCGTGCCGTGGGTCGCGAAGGGCGATCATGCCGTACGTTTGCGGTGCCAGTGGCTGACATTTCAAAACGAGCCTTTCGACGCCGAACCGACGTTCACCGCACTCTCCCGCACACTGTTTCCCGGCGAACCGCAATCGCTGACAATCACGATTCCGACGCCCGATGTCGTGGGCGATTTCATCCTCGATATCGACTTCGTGCAGCGCGACGACGTGCCATTTTCCGATGTGCATGCAGAATCGAAAGCGGTGCGGTTGCCCGTTCCTGTGATCGGGCCGCGGACGACGGATATCGACTACCACGAAGTCTTTCGCACCGCGAATCTCGACGCTAATCACTGGTGGGTCGTCGGTGCGTATCACTCGAAAGAGCAGTACGAACGATCCTCGCGTGAACGCCTGGAAATGCTCGTGAAACAGGGGCTGACGCCGAATTCGCGGGTTCTCGATATCGGCTGTGGAACCGGGCAGATGGCGAGCGCGATGAAGGAGTACCTCAGCGATACCGGCGCGTTTTTCGGCACCGATATTGGCAAAGAAGCGATCGAATTCTGCCAGCGAACGTTTCGTCGCAAGAACTTCGCGTTTCGTCAAGGTGGCATGACGACGGTGCCATTTGACACGAATGTAGGCGGGTGCGATTTCGCCATTTTCTTCAGCGTCTTCACGCACACATTCCTCGACGAGACGGCACTGCTCATGGCCGAAGCGCGACGGTTACTGAAACCAACGGGAGTGATTATCGCGGACGTGATTACCTCGCGGTTGGTCGAACGTGCGGCGGGGCATCGTGGCGAAATGGTCGTGAACAAAGAGCGGTTCCTGGAACTGGCCGCCATGCTCGGGTACCGCGCGGAGATCATCGGCCAATGGCCGTGGAATCGCCACGCGGAACGCTTCATGTTCAAGCTGAGCCAACGCTAAGCATCAATCGAAGTCGCCGCCGCCGATGGGGATTTGCTGCACGATGGGCGGCGCTTGGTCGAAGAGTTCAGTAAACAGCGACACTTTCAGATCGTTCGAGATCTGCCCGGACCGGTTGACATCGTAGAAGTTTGGCAGCGTGTAGACTTTGCTATCGACCGCTTCGCCTTCGGGTGTTGTGCGGAGACGGAGTTGCCACGTCACTTTGTAACTGGCGATGTTCTCTTCTTGCGGCACGATCACGTAAACGAGTTCGATGTGGGCATTTTTATCTTGCGGTGGCACCGCGAACGCGACGAGTTCGCTGCCGATGTATGTGCCGAGCGTGTCGGCAAGATCGGTACGCGAAGTCGAGGTTCGCGATTGGGCCATCATGTCCAAATCGGGCGGCGATTTCTCGATGACTGTAAGCGACAACACTGGCGAGCCCGCTTCGCGCAACCCCGTGAGAATTTCGACGAGGCGGGCTTTCACGGCTTCGTCTTTGACGTTCGTTTTCACGCGGAAGATCGGCGGTTCGTACAACGCGGCCAGTGCCAGTTTCGCTTCGTCGCGGTGCCGCGTGTTACGGTCGTCGAGCAAGTACGCACGCAGGCCCGGCGCGCCGCGAG
>JAYSYI010000180.1:0-2008 GCA_043727665.1 Limnoglobus sp.
AACGAGAATCGCAGTCGCAAGAATCAATCGATAGACGATGAACACGCCCATCGTGTATTTTCGCAGAAAGCTCATCAGAAATGCGATCGACCAATAGCCAACGATGCCCGCGATGGTCGTTCCGATGAGCATCGCCATTGCCTGATCGCCCGCCCTGGCGGCGAGTTCCGGGTCCGATTGGACCTTCAAAAGCCAACTGGCCAGGTCTTTCATCCCGGCCGCAAACACGCTCGGCAACGACAACAAGAACGAGAATCGCGCTGCGGTGGCCCGTGTGAGACCCGCAAACAAACCGGCGGTGATCGTCGTTCCCGAACGCGATGCACCCGGCATCAGTGCCAGTGCCTGCCAAACCCCGATGAACACCGCATCGAACCAGCTAAGTTGGTTCGATTCCCGCAAAACCGCACCGCGACGCGCCTGGCGTTTCGTCCAGAGTTCCGATGCGAGCATCAGGAGAGCAAACACGATCGAGACGACTGCAATCGAAGGCGGGTTGTAGAACTTGTCCTTCAGCACCTTCGAAAACAGCAACCCGATGACCACGACGGGTATTGTGCCAACGATGATGAACTTGACGAGGCGACCTTCGGGCGTTGAGCTGGTGAAGATGCGATTTTCGTACAAATCGCGATAAAACGCTTGAATCAGCACAAGAATATCGCGACGAAAATAAACGAACACCGCCACGAGCGTGCCCAACTGGACGACGACCGTGAACGGATCTTCCTTGAGCTCCTCGCGGCTACGACCGAGCCATTCCTGAACGAGCAGCAGGTGTGCCGTGCTGCTGATCGGCAGAAATTCCGTGAGGCCCTGCACGACGCCGAGCAGTACCGCTTGCCAATAAGGCATGAATCGATTTCCGTGGGCTTGGGGGATTACCGATTTACTTCGCCCAACTTGGCGGCACGACTTGGCCGTTGACGGCGAGCGATCGCGCACTCACTTGTAGGACACGCAGGAATCCTTCGCTGTCGGCGTGGTTGAATTCGCCGATCGCTTCCATCGAGGCGTTGCTCTCCGAGTAGAGTTGCGATGGCACGTCGGTGGCCGATTCGAAGTGAACCCCGCCCTTGTACAATTTCATTTGGATCGTGCCGGTCATTTGCTCCAGCACAGGAACCAAGGCATTTCTTGCCATTCGGGTAGCCAAATCGAAGCCGTAACCCTGGTAAATCTGCTTCGCGACAAACGACGAAAGTTGGTCGAACAACTCGCGCGAACGGCGATCGAGTACGAGTTGCATCAGGTAAGCGTACGCCGTGCCGAGGAGTTCCATGCCGGGGGCTTCGTAAACGCCACGCGATTTGATGCCGACGAAGCGATTCTCGACGAGGTGCGAACAAATGCCGATTGCGTGTTTGCCACCAATGGCGTTCGCGAGTTGAATCGCCTGGAACGCATTGACGCTTTTGCCGTTAATTGAGACGGGGCGGCCGAGCTTGAAACCGATGGTGACATCTTCCGGTGCGTTCGGTGCATCGACCGGTTTCACACCCATTCCGGGGGTTACGAACCACGGGCCGACGGTCAGGTGTTCGAGTTTGCCCGCTTCGTGCGTTAAGCCCAACAGGTTCGCATCGGTGCTGTACGGAGCCGCTTTCGAGACTTTGATCGGCAGCTTACGCTTCTCGCAATAATCGATCATTTCGGTACGGCCACGGAACGTACTCAGGAACGCTTCGTCTCGCCACGGGGCATACACGGCAATGTCCGGCGCGAGCATATTCGTACACAACTGGAAGCGAACTTGATCATTCCCACGCCCGGTCGCACCGTGGCCGAGAATCTTGATGCCACGCTTCTTCAACTCCGGAAGTAGCCCGGCCACAATCACGTGCCGGCCGATCCCCGTCGTGTTCCAGTACGCGCCTTCGTAACGGGCTTGAAACTGAATCACTTCGATACCGCTCTCGGCGATCATCTTGTGCAGCGGCACCGCAACGTAATCGTCCGCACCACACGCACGCATCCGGTCTTCGATCTCGGCGAAGTTCGATTCGTC
>JAYSYI010000181.1:0-6280 GCA_043727665.1 Limnoglobus sp.
AAGAAGGAAATGTTCGGCTACGCACGCGGCGGTTACGGCAAGATCATCGACCACTTCGCGGACGCACTGCGCACCGCCGGCGTCGAGATTTCCGCGGGCACAACCGTACGAAGCATCGCGAAATGTGCGGACGGCTTAAGCGTCGAATCCGCAGACGGTGCACGTGCGATTTACGATCGCGTGGTGGTGACGGCGGCCGCGCCGATGGTGCCGCTGCTGTGTCTGAATTTGCCTACAAACGAAGCGAATCGGTGGCGGAACTTACGCTACCAAGGCATCGTTTGTGCATCGCTCGTGCTGAAGAAGCCGCTCGCGAATTACTACGTCACGAACATCACCGAAAGCTGGGTGCCGTTCACCGCCGTCATCGAAATGACGACGCTCGTCGACCCCGCCGAGTTCGATGGGAAGACGCTGATTTACTTGCCGAAATACGTCACACCCTACGACCCGCTGTTCGAAGCGAGTGACGAAACCATTCGCGAATCGTTCGTTAGCGCGCTCGCGAAAATGTACCCGCACTTCACACCCGATGATGTCCTCGCATTCCGTGTGTCGCGGGTTCGCCACGTGCTCGCGATCCCGACGATCGACTACTCGGCGAACCTGCCGCCGATGGCAACGAGCATCCCCGGCTTGTACGTCGCGAACTCGGCACACATCGTCAACGGCACGCTCAACGTCAACGAAACTTTGCAATTGGCCGACCGTGCGGTTTCGCAATTGCTGTCGGAGGTCCACGCGTGAATCGTCAAAATACGCTGAAACCGAAGGCATCTTTGTCACTCGACCTCGACAACAAATGGTCGTACATGAAGACGCACGGCGACCCCGGCTGGGACGCATTCCCGTCGTACTTGCCCATCGTCGTGCCGCGCACGCTGAAGCTACTTCGCGAATTCGATTTCACGATTACCTGGTTCATCGTCGGCCAAGATGCCTCACTTCCACACCATCGCGAACTGTTGCGGAGCATCGCCGATGCGGGGCACGAGATCGGCAATCACTCGTTTCACCACGAGCCGTGGCTGCATTTGTATAGCCGCGAACAGATCGCCGAAGAACTGGCGCGGGCCGAAGTCGCCATCGAAGACGCGACCGGGGTTTGTCCGACCGGCTTCCGCGGCCCTGGCTTCAGCGTATCGACGAACGTCCTCGAAGTGCTGATCGAACGCGGTTACCAATTCGATGCGTCGACGTTCCCGACGTACCTCGGGCCGCTGGCCCGCGCGTACTATTTTATGACGGCGAAACTGACGCCGGAGGAAAAGAAACGCCGGTCGAAATTGTTCGGTACAATCGCCGACGGCACGCGACCGCTAAAGCCGTACCGGTGGGCGACCGATGCCGGCACGCTACTCGAAATCCCCGTGACGACGATGCCGCTGACCAAAGTGCCAATCCACCTCAGCTACTTGCTGTACCTCGCGCGGTTCTCGCGATTTGCCGCTCGGCGCTACTTCCGCACGGCCCTCTGGATGTGCGAACAATCCGGCACCGAGCCTTCGATATTGCTTCACCCTCTGGACTTTTTAGGCGGTGACGACGATGGCGACCTGAGTTTCTTTCCAGCAATGGACCGACCATCGGCGTGGAAGCTCGACCTCGTTCGCGATTTTTTCGCGATACTCTCCGCGCGCTTCGACGTGCTACCGATGGGCCAATACGTGGACTTGTTAGCGGAGCGCAAACTGCCAACGCGGCGGCCAAACTTCGCCATTGAAGCGACACTTACGAGCGTGTCATCGTGAGCCGGATGCCGTTACATGTTCGCATTCTGGTGATGTTACTAACCGTCATCGCCGTATTGCAAATCATGTGGAACCAACCGTCCGAACCGTTCTTCAACGGCGACGAAACCCGGCACGTGGCGACGAGCGTTTTCGTTCACGATGCCCTTCGCGACGGCGGCTATTGGCACTCGAAACAATACGCCGAACGATATTATGCGCAATACCCGTCGCTCGGGTTGTTCGTCTGGCCGCCCGGCTTTTATGCCGTGTGTGGCAGTGTCATGTTGGTGTTCGGGGCCACGTTCGAGACCGCACGCGGGGTGAACCTCGCGTACTGTCTACTTGCTGTGTCTTACGCTTTTTATTTAATCAGACGTACGCATGGGTTAGCCACCGCAACGATCGCCTGCGTGCTGTTCGCAGTGTCGCGGGATGTCTTCGCACATACTCGCGCCATCATGCTCGAAGTACCGACTCTCGCCTGTTTCCTGGGCGTGGTATTCCACCTCGAACGCCACCTCGCCAGCCGTCGCCGTGTCGATCTCATCTGGCTCGGCATCTGGACCGTGGCAATGGGTTATCACCGTTACGATGCCGTAATGTTGATCCCGTATTTCGGAATTCTACTCGCTTTTAAGGGTGAATTGCGGTTGCTATTCCGTCGAGAGGTGCTGGTAACCGGCGCGATCGCGGCCTTCGCGCTCGCGCCGTATTACTATTTCGCAATGACGATCGTCGGCGCAACGCAGGCCCAGGCGGCATCGTCGGGTACGAACCCGAGTACCGTTCACGGCGGGTGGGGCCAACTCATTTTTTATCTCAGCAAGGTCTGGTTTCAGATCGGTACGACTGCGTTCCTGTTCGCTTGCGTAGGCCTCGTTGCCAGCTACAAACGCAGTTCGTGGGATGCGGTCAAGCCATACTGGGCGATGCTCGCGGCGGTGTATATCACCTTCACGCCGATGGCCGAACAAGAGACGCGCCACGCCATTTATTGGATCCCCGCATGGTGCGTGTTCGCCGCCGAGGCGAGCCTGTTCCCCGCACGCTGTTGCTATTGCCGCGCACTCACGATACTTACCGTTACGCTTGTTATTATGGAGTCCGCGTGTTGCACACTGCGTCGACCGGTACCGTGGGTGCGCGGTTACGCAAAGGCCGCACAGTTCGTTCTGAACGATTCCCAAGGTACAAAAGTCTGCTTGTTCGATGGCTTAATGGACGGCACATTCGTCTGTGAGATACGCCGGGCAGACGCCACCCGGCGCATGTGGGTACTACGCGGCGACAAGCTCCTTTACGCCGTCCGCAGCGATCCGAGCGCCGAGTACATCGAGTGGGCCAACGACGAAACGGGCCTGCTAAAATTGCTTCGCGAGGCCGACCCCGATACGATCGTCATCGAAGATCCACCGATTAAATACTCATTGCCAATGGCACGATTGTTACGCGAAACGTTGGCTAAGCACCCGGAACTTTACGAAGTGGTCACCACGTTCCCGATCGATGCGAACAACCTCGAATGGCTGCAAAACAAGTCGCTGATTGTCTATCGCCCACTAAAGCGGACGCCGATGGCCGAACGTAAACTAAAAATGCGAATGCTCTGGCAAGGCACGACGCTCGAAGCCGACATACCGAATTAGACGTTGACGATGCAAATGTGGTTCGTGAACTCTTTCCTTCGTACGAAGGCGATTTGCTTGCCAGTAGGCGAGAACACGCATGCTTCAGCGCGCGGCGTTTCTTCTGCTTTCCCTGGCTCCGTCAGCGTTGTCACTTTTCCCGTTGCGACATCAACGACACAAACGCAGCCATCGGCTATGAACGCGATTCGATCCCCGGACCACGTGAACGCTGACGATACCCCAGTTTTGCACTTCGTTATGAACATGATCTCGCCGCCGTTCGGCGAGATCGTCGCGAGTTGTGCCATACCCATGTCATCATGCATCAGGAAAGCGATTCGCGCGCCATCCGATGAGGAGCGTAACCAGTGGCGTGGGCCTTGTATGCCGGGAAACTTCCGGTTCGCGGTGTGCGTCAGCCGGCGTTGCGTCGTGCCTATCGGCGGAAATGGCGGTTGCGTTTCGGCTCCCTGTAGTGGGCCATTTCCGGCGATGTGGACATCGTCCGGGATGTCGACGACGAACACTTCGCTGATGATATTCCCCGCAACCGTCCGCACGTGGCCTTGAAACGCGAGTGCCCGTTGTTGCCGCGTGCCATCGCGCCGCAGATAGCCATTCGTGCCAATTGCGGCTTCCTCGAAAGCCTTTTGTATTTCATCGCTGCCAGGTGCCGGGTTCGCTGTCGTGCGCGTGACTAGCACGGAAAAGTACGTGCCGTCGCGGTTTCGCGGGTGCGTCCCCGGCACTTTGATCCTTCCCGGTACGCTCATTCCGATGTTGCGAAGTCCGGTTTGCAGGTATTGATCTTCGTAGGTGAAACTCAGCCAGTCGCCATCGGGGCTAAAGACATGCACGTGCGAGCCACCGCGTAGCGCACCGGGCGTGAATGGCGGCACGAGGTCGCGGGCATCGAGCGAGATGGCGATGCCCGGTTTGCGGCTATCGACAATGACACCCCGCCGTCGCGATGGGCCGTACGACCACTTGGAGGTCGGCTGCTCCGGCCCGAGGATGAACGCGACGACCGGTTCAATCGGGTGCCACGTTGCCACGCCGCAATTCGCTCCGTTCTTCGATTCGTACAACACGCGCACTTCGGAAGTCTGCGTGTGAACCGCTTCGATCCGGGTGCCATCGAACACTTTTCCGGCTGTATCCGAGCGCGTGTCGTACACGATCCAATTGCCGTCTGGTGACCATACGTTCGCGTTCGTCAAAATCCGCCCACCGGGGCCGTGCGTCAGTTGCGTTTCGTGCGTCATTTGGAAACTCCCGTTCATTTTCTGTGGATCGCAGCCGCTTTTCCGAGTAACGTATCGCACACCCCACTACTACGAGCACACATGACAACCGACACGCCGCCGCCTTCGAACTTGCGTTGGTGGGTCTGTGGAATGTTATTCTTGGCCACGACGCTGAACTACATGGATCGCGTCGCGCTCAACCAAACTATCAACGAGATCGTGAAGGAGTTCTCGCTCGACGAACGCGATTATGCTCGTTTAGAAGCTGCGTTCGACATGACCTTCGGTGTCGGCACGTTGCTCTTCGGATGGCTCGTCGATCGCGTGAACGTTCGTTGGGTGTATCCCGTCGTCGTGGCGGGGTGGTCGCTGGCGGGGTTCATTACCGGTTACAGCGACACGTTTGCGATGTTGCTTTTCGCGCGCGTGGCGCTCGGTTTTTTCGAAGCGGGGAATTGGCCATGCGGGATTCGCACGACGCGGACGATACTTCCGCCCGCCGAGCGGTCCTTCGGAAATGCCTTGTTTCAAAGCGGTACGGCGATCGGTGCGATCATCACGCCACTCATTGTGCTCGCCTGCTTCCGTTATTATGGCGAGAACACGCCGGGTGTCTGGTCGGTGCCATTCCGCGCCATCGGCCTCATCGGCATCGTCTGGGTCGTCGCGTGGATCGCCTTCGTGCCAAGCCGATTGTTCCCGCCGCCGCTATCGAGTACGGAACCGGCTACGCCGTTCTCGGCGGTGTTCCGCGACCGGAAATTTTGGTTGCTCGTGTTCGTGATTTTCGGCGTCAACACCGGTTGGCACACCGTCCGTGTCTGGATGCCACGCCTGCTCAAAGTCGGCCACGGCTACGACGAATCGGAGATACAGCAGTTCGGCATGGCATATTATCTCGCAGCCGACGTCGGTTCGTGGGGCGTCGGCTTACTCACGATGTACCTCGCCTATCGCGGCCGCTATCTCTTCCGCGTTCGCCGTGGTACATTTTATGTATGTACATTTCTGTTAGTTGCATCCACGATGGCCGTACCAAGCCTGAGTGGCCAAAAATTGCAACTCGCGCTCCTCGTCGTCGGCTTCGCGGCACTCGGATTGTTCCCCACATACTTCTCGCTCAGCCAAGAAGTCTCCGGGCGTCACCAAGGAAAAGTCACAGGCACGCTCGGTTGTATGAACGCGATATACATGGCCGGCATGAAGACCGCACAAGGTGCCTATGTCAATGAGACGCAACGCTTCGACAACCTCATCGCCATCTCAGCGATCCCCGCTGTAGTGGCGTGCGTGGCACTCTTATTCTGGCCTCGTCAAGTGGCGATTAGCGAGTGATGAGTTTTATTTCCGGAGTCGCCACTCGCTTGAGTATAGATTGTTAGCATTCTAACGTGCCAGTAATGATACTCAGAATGCAAATGAAAAAAGGCTGGTCGAACCGGCACCGGACGATATCGATCCGCTGATTGCAGCCGCGAACAGTTTGACGAACCGCACGTCCGAACAAAAGCTTGTTGACCGAGCCGAGGCAATGACGTACCTGCGTAAAAGCCGATCGCTGCCCGAAGGCAAAACTTTCTTCGAAGTTGTCGAAGGGACGTGGCCCGGTGACGAGACGGATAAACGATCTTTGGATCGCAGCCACGGCTGTCATTTTCGATGCACATTTGCT
>JAYSYI010000182.1:0-2001 GCA_043727665.1 Limnoglobus sp.
AACGAGAATCGCAGTCGCAAGAATCAATCGATAGACGATGAACACGCCCATCGTGTATTTTCGCAGAAAGCTCATCAGAAATGCGATCGACCAATAGCCGACAATGCCCGCGATGGTCGTTCCGATGAGCATCGCCATTGCCTGATCGCCCGCCCTGGCGGCGAGTTCCGGGTCCGATTTGACCTTCAAAAGCCAACTGGCCAGGTCTTTCATACCGGCCGCAAACACGCTCGGCAACGACAATAAGAACGAGAATCGCGCTGCGGTGGCCCGTGTGAGACCCGCAAACAAACCGGCGGTGATCGTCGTTCCCGAACGCGATGCACCGGGCATCAGTGCGAGTGCCTGCCAAACCCCAATAAACACCGCATCGAACCAGCTAAGTTGGTTCGATTCCCGCAAAACCGCACCGCGACGCGCCTGGCGCTTCGTCCAGAGTTCCGATGCGAGCATCAGCACCGCAAACACGATCGAAACGACCGCAATCGAAGGCGGGTTGTAGAACTTTTCCTTCAGCACTTTTGAAAACAGTAACCCGATAACTACAACCGGAATCGTGCCGACGATGATGAACTTGACGAGGCGACCTTCGGGCGTTGCACTGGTGAAGATGCGATTTTCGTACAAATCGCGATAAAACGCCTGAATTAGCGTGAGGATGTCGCGACGAAAGTAAACGAACACCGCCACGAGCGTGCCCAATTGGACGACGACCGTGAACGGATCGTGCTTGAGTTCCTCCCGGCTACGACCGAGCCATTCCTGAACGAGCAACAAGTGCGCCGTGCTGCTGATCGGCAGAAACTCGGTGAGGCCCTGAACGACGCCGAGCAGTACCGCTTGCCAATAAGGCATGAATCGATTTCCTTGGGGATTTTAGACTGACTTCGCCCAACTTGGCGGCACGACTTGGCCGTTGACGGCGAGCGATCGCGCACTCACTTGTAGGACACGCAGGAAGCCTTCGCTGTCGGCGTGGTTGAATTCGCCGATCGCTTCCATCGACGCGTTGCTCTCCGAGTACAGTTGCGATGGCACATCGGTTGCCGATTCGAAGTGAATCCCGCCTTTGTACAGTTTCATCTGGATCGTACCGGTCATTTGCTCGATCACGGGAATCAAGGCGTTTCTTGCCATGCGCGTTGCCAAATCAAAGCCGTAACCTTGGTAAATCTGCTTCGCTACGAACGGCGAAAGCTGATCGAACAACTCGCGCGAACGGCGATCGAGCACGAGTTGCATCAGGTAAGCGTACGCCGTGCCGAGGAGTTCCATGCCGGGGGCTTCGTAGACGCCACGCGATTTGATGCCGACGAAGCGATTCTCGACGAGGTGCGTGCAAATGCCGATCGCGTGCTTGCCACCGATCGCATTCGCGAGTTGAATCGCCTGAAACGAATTGACGCTTTTGCCGTTAATCGAGACGGGGCGGCCGAGTTTGAAACCGATGGTGACATCTTCCGGCGCATTCGGTGCATCGACCGGCTTCACGCCCATTCCGGGCGTCACGAACCACGGGCCGACGGTCAGTTGTTCGAGCTGGCCCGCTTCGTGCGTTAGGCCCAGCAGGTTCGCATCCGTACTGTACGGCGCCGCTTTCGAGACTTTGATCGGCAGTTTGCGCTTCTCGCAATAGTCGATCATTTCGGTACGGCCGCGGAACGTACCCAAGAACGCTTCGTCTCGCCACGGGGCATACACGGCGATATCCGGCGCGAGCATATTCGTACACAACTGGAATCGAACCTGATCGTTCCCGCGCCCCGTCGCACCGTGGCCGAGAATCTTGATGCCACGCTTCTTCATCTCCGGAATCAGCCCGGCCACGATCACGTGGCGGCCGATCCCCGTCGTATTCCAGTACGCACCTTCGTAACGCGCTTGAAACTGAATGACTTCGATGCCGCTCTCGGCGATCATCTTGTGCAGCGGCACCGCAACGTAATCGTCCGCACCACACGCACGCATCCGGTCTTCGATCTCGGCGAAGTTCGATTCGTC
>JAYSYI010000183.1:0-1998 GCA_043727665.1 Limnoglobus sp.
CGAAAAATTAGTTCAGTATCGCGTGTCACACCCGTGTCATTCATCGACATCTCATTCGAAGGAAAACAAACTAAACCGCCGCATCCGCAATCGAACCCGAGTTGTAACTCAACCGCGTCGCCAACGCTTGCTCGCCGATCAACAGCAACAGCACCGCGAGGAAAATCCAGCCGCCTTCGGTCATGTCCGTGCGTTTGTTTTTCAGCACATCGACCCAGCCCGCATCGGCCGCCGAGTGCAGTTCTGCCGTTGGCGCTTGCCGCAAAATATCGTCTTGCGAGGCACGGCGAAGATCGCCCTCCCGGCGTGCATCGACGTTCATCGCGAATGCCTGATACTCCGGTATCTCAGTGGCATCCGAGCCGCTCGATTGCCCGCGAATCTGCGTTAACGAGAGTAAATAGGCACCCGGATTGGCGGTGTCTGCGAACCGCACATTGTGCGTACCGGCCAGCGTCGGCACGGTTTGTTCTTTCAAGTCGGTGAACGATAGTTTGCTACCGTTCGCACGTTGGCCAGCCAGGATGAACGGGTCGAACGTCAGTAGCGCTCGGCTAATCAGCGGTTTGTACTTCGTCGCTTCGAGCTTCATTTCAATCGGCGTTCCCACGGTTCGATTCTCTTCCGAACCCCCGCCCGAAAGGTATCGCTCCATCTCGGACATCACCGGCACGTACGATGGACGCCCCGGCCCCGATGGCCAGTCGTTCCACGTCTCGCCCGCCGTCGTCGTAATCAGCGTCACCCGCCCGCGGCCGTACTGCTTTGCCACGTACAGCGGGTCGCCGTACTTCACCGCATCGCGCAACCGGATCGCTTCGTTCTTGATGTCCGCGTTTTCCGGCATCGTCCAGAACTCGCGGAGCAACGCCTCCGCCGGGTCGCCCTCACTACGTTGATCGCTAAGCAAGCGGTCGAGTAAATTCGCGAGTTTATATAGCGGGTCTGTCGAGAGTGCAGTCTTGCGAATTTCGAGTTTGAGAGCGGACAGCGGCACCTTGTACTTCGCGTATTTCGGCTCTTCGATTGGCAGTTTGTTGATCAGGTCTGTCGCGGGTTTGTCGAACTCGCCCATCGATTGTTCGTTCGGCATGCAGTACAACTCGGACACGTTCCGGTCGTCGCGCCACTTGCCGATTCGCCGCACGGGCCAGTGCTGATTGACAATCACGAAGTTGAAGAACTTCTCGAGGTCGTCGTCTTTGAATGGCATCCCGCGATCGTCGTTGTACATCGACGCCAGTGCCGGGTGGTTCCGCGAAGTCTTGTCCTTGAGTAATACTTTCTTTGTGAAACTGAACAGCCGTTCTTGCCGTTTATCTTCGGGCAATGGCTCCGTCGGCCTGTCGGGCAACGACACGGGGAAGATGCCGTTGCCATCGGCGTAGAGCAGCTTGTTGTAATCCGCCGGTTTCACGTCTGGCCCGAGGAAGAAGCCGATGCCACCACCTTCGCGAACGTACTGTTCGAGGTTTTTGACGATCGCTTCGGACACCGTCGGCACGTTCAACAGGAAGACGCAACTGTATTGGCGAAGCTCGCCTTCCAGATCGCGTGGCGTGCCTGCCACCCAGTTAAAACCGCCGACGACATTCGTGAAAATCGTACGCAAATAGAAGCTGTCGCTTTCCTTTTTGTCCTTGTTGATGGTCTTGCCATCGACCACTAAAATCGGCAATTTCTCGCGGACTTCGACGACGGCGTAACGCGAATTATCGACGACGATCCCGCCCGCTTCCTCGGCTTCCATTTTGGCCGTAATCAGGCTGAACCGATCGAGCGGCTTCTCGGCTGTACCGAGGCGGTCGAACGTCGTCAGCGTGAACTTGACAGTCCGTTCGTCGTTCCCCGGCAACGACGGTAACTGCACCGATAGCCCTTTACCATCGTCGCCGTTCACCGAGATTGCGAAGCGTAAATCTTTGAGTTCGCTCGCACCGAAGTTGCGGACGCGCATCGTGAATTCGAGTGGCTCGAATCGCGCGACGGTTAGCTTCG
>JAYSYI010000184.1:0-1997 GCA_043727665.1 Limnoglobus sp.
TATTACGAGTTCAAGGAACCCGTTCGCAGCATTCCGCCGCACCGCGTGCTGGCCGTGAATCGTGGCGAAAAGGAACAGATTCTCCGGCTTCGCGTCAGCGTCGATGTTCCCCGCGCGAAGCTCATCGCCGAGGATAACTTGCCCCTAGAGGGCCACCCGAACCTCAAGATTTTGCTCGAAGTCGCGACCGATGCCGTGGATCGATTGATCTTGCCGAGTCTCGAACGCGAAATTCGTCGCGACCTGACGGATCGTGCCCAGGATCACGCCATTCACGTGTTCGCGCGGAATCTGCGTGGGTTGTTCCTTCAACCGCCATTACGTGGGAAACGCGTACTGGCGATCGACCCCGGAATGCGTTCGGGCTGCAAAGTCGCGGTGCTCGACGAAACCGGCGTACTCCTCGAAGATGCGGTCATTTACCCGCACCAACCGCAAAAGCGTAGCGAGGAAGCTAAGCGAAAGCTCGAGCAACTCATCCGCAAGCACAGCACGTCCGTAATCGCGATCGGTAACGGAACCGCGTGCCGCGAAACCGAGCAACTGATCTCGGACTTGATTGCGGAACTCGAAGAGGCACGAATCAACCCGAAGCCGAAGTTGACCGCCGTCGCACCGCTGACCGTCGAGCCGACCGCCGTCGTTCCACCAGAATCCGCAATGCCTGCGGCTCCGCTGGCCACGGTCTCCGCGGCCGCAGCGGAATCGGTCGAGATGAGCACGAACGTCGGCATGGCCGAGACAGTTCTCAGCATCGTGAGTATGCCGGGGGAAACGTCGGTGATGTCCGCAGATGCGATGCCGACTGCGGAATCGGTCACAACTACCGACACGGCCAAACCCGCCGCAAAAACACCACCGCCGCCACCGCTCGTGATTAGCCTCGAAGGCTTACCCGACGCGCCAACGGACCTCGCTTACGTCATTGTAAATGAAGCTGGTGCCAGCGATTATTCGGCCAGCCCGATCTCGAAGGAAGAGTTTCCGACACTCGATGCCACGACGCGCGGCACGGTGTCGATCGGCCGTCGCCTGCAAGATCCGCTTGCAGAGTTGGTTAAAATCGATCCGCAACACGTCGGCGTCGGTTTGTACCAACACGATCTCCGCCCGAAGCACCTGAAGGCATCGCTCGAAGGTGTCGTCGAATCGTGCGTGAACCATGTGGGCGTGGATGTCAACACCGCGAGCGTGCCATTACTGCGACATGTGTCGGGGCTAAACCAGTTGGCAGCCCGCGAACTCGTCGAGTATCGCAAAGCGAACGGTCCGTTCAAGACCCGCGAGCAACTCAAGAGCGTGCCACAACTCGGCGAAGCCCGGTTCACGCAAGCCGCCGGGTTTCTCAAAGTGATTGGCGGCGAAGACCCACTCGATGTAACGTGGATTCACCCGGAAAGCTATCCGGTCGCCCGGCAGTACCTCACCGACATCGGCTTCAGCCCCGTCGACCTTCTGGATAAGGCGAAGATCGCGCAAATTTGCGAGAAGCTGAACGAGGCGAACCCCGAAGACGTCGCGCGAAAGCTCAACGTCGGCGTGCCGACCGTCCTGGATATCTTCGAAGCGATTGCCCGGCCTGGCCTCGACCCGCGTGAGGAACTGCCACCGCCCGTGTTCAAGAAGGGCATCCTTAAAATCGAAGATGTCACGACGGGCATGGAGCTGACCGGCACGGTGCTGAATGTCGTGCCGTTCGGGGCGTTCGTCGATATTGGCGTCAAGGAAAGCGGCCTCGTTCACATCAGCCAGATGGCGAACCGCTACATCAAGTCGCCGTACGATGTCGTGTCTGTGGGCGACGTCGTTCACGTGTGGGTGATGGAAGTAAAAGCGGGCGACAAGAAAATCTCGCTATCGATGATCGCTCCCGGTTCCGAACGGAAACCAATGGGTCGCCAAGAGCAGTTCGAGCCGCGCCAAGAGCGACCCCCGCAACAGCAGCGGCCACAAGCCCCACGCCAAGAGCGACAGGAGCAACGACCCCCGCAACAAGG
>JAYSYI010000185.1:0-1996 GCA_043727665.1 Limnoglobus sp.
AGAAACACCGAGACACCTACAGAATACTCCACCATCAGCCATCTGCCAGTGTTGCACAGGATTAGTTTACCTCCGATTGATGGTAACGATCAGGTTTGCCATCAACGCGAGTAGCGAAGCGATAAAAAATCCGACGAGCGTCCAGCGTCGGTTGTCGTGTTTCTCATAGTTTAGCAAATGGTTCGCCAGCTTCTCTTGCGTCTTGGCGAGGTCGATCTTCAACGACTCGATCTTCTCTGCTTGCTCTTTGTTGTAGCGTTCGAGTTTTTCGAAATTGAACAGATGGCCACTCAATCGTTCGTGCGATTTCGCCAGTTCGTTTTTCACCGACTCCATCTTTTCGGCTAGGTCTTTGATAAACACGTGCAACAGTTTCACGTCGTCAGCGAGGTAGGTCGTTTGCTCTTTTAATGGAAGTATTACCTCCGTTAAAGCTCCCGCGTTCATAGCGATTGCGCCTCCTCTAACTTCATTTGATCGATCAATCGCCGAATCGCATCACGAGACCGAATCTCGAGCCAATCACCCCAAAGTCTTACAACATTGTATTCGTATTTTGATCCGATTTGCAATTCGGGCAAAGTAAAGTTCGCCACGATTTCATTTCCGTGTTTGTCCGAAAATTCCACCGCAACCGGCACTTCCGAGAATTCCTGTTCCAGGTTTCGCCGCCAGATGATCTTGGTTTGCAATGACGTACCACGGCTGGTTTTCGCCATGAGATCGGATGCCCATATCGCCCACGCTTTCCAGTTCGGGTTGGCGTCGAGCGAGGTGTCGATGATCTGTTCGACCATGTTGAGGCCGTTCTTCGATGCGCTCATGACTTCACTTTCCCGTTTTCAGGAACTCCTTGATGCTGCCCAAAATCGCTTCGCGGTCCGGCACGCG
This sequence comes from Limnoglobus sp., assembly GCA_043727665.1. Lineage (GTDB taxonomy): Bacteria > Planctomycetota > Planctomycetia > Gemmatales > Gemmataceae > Limnoglobus. The sequence continues at coordinate 892 of JAYSYI010000185.1, forward strand.
CGTGGCGACCACATTCGGATGCGCTCCGATCAGTTCATGAACGTGCTCGTAGAACTCGCCGCTACCGTAGGGCGATTCGACTTGCCCGTAGCCGAAGAGATTCACCTTCGGCACGATCTGGTTTTTCAGGATTTCGAGGCACTTCGGGTTGTCGTCGCCGAGGTTGTCGCCGTCGGAGAAATGGAAAGCATACACGTTCCAGTCCGATGGCGGGTAGCGGCTGTCGATGATCTTCGCGGCAAGTTCGTAGGCGGTGCTGATGCGGGTGCCACCGCTTTCGCGGGTGTGGTAAAACGTGTGTTCGTCCACCTCTTTCGCGGCGGCATCGTGAATGATGTACACCGCATCAACGCCCGCGTAATGCTTCTTGATCCAGGTGTCGATCCAGAACGCTTCGATGCGCACGATCTCTTTCTGTTCGTCGTTCATGCTGCCGGAAACGTCCATCATGTAGATGATGCACGCGACCGCATCGGGCTTCGGGACTTCGCGTGCCGAGCGATAACGCTTGTCTTCGCGCATCGGGATCACGCGCGGATCGGTCGGGTTGTACGTCCCTGCCGCGATCTGTCGCTGCATCGCGCGTTTGTAGGTGCGTTTAAAGTGGCGTAAACTTTCCGGGCCGACCTGGCGGATGCTCGTGTATTTGTCCTTCTCGGTGAGGACGTTTTTCTTGCCCTTCGGCTCGATGCGCGGCAGTTCGAGTTCTTCGCCGAGGATATCGGCAAGTTCTTCGAGCGTCAGATCGACTTCGAGAATGTGGCCGCCCGGCTGGTCGCCGGCCTGCGAGTCGCCGTCGCCATCCTGCGGTTGCGTGAGCGGTTGCCCCGGCTGCCCCGGCCCCACGCCGACGCCACCGGAGCCTTTGCTGCCGTAGCGAAACTGCGGCAGATTGATCGACGGCACGGGAATCGACACGAGGTCGTTTCCCTTCTTGCCGATCATCTCGCCGCGGCTGATGTACTTCGAGAGGTTCGATTTTACCTTCCCGCGCACGATCTTGCGGAATCGTTGCAGGTCTTGTTCGATTTTTTGTCCCACGGCGTTCGTGCCTCGGCGGGTGTGTTGGAATGCGTCAACTGCATCGTATCCGATGGAGCTACAT
>JAYSYI010000186.1:0-6245 GCA_043727665.1 Limnoglobus sp.
GTAGAGCCGGACGTTCGGAAATTTAGCCACGTATTTGAGGTAAAACCGCAACAAACTCCCTTCGCGTGACGTGCCGCAATAGACGAGAATCTCCTTGTCGGCGGTCAACCCGGCGGCCTCCAGTTCGGCTTTGACCTTCTCGAATGGCAAGAATTGGTGGGTGTTGTCCTTCGCCATCAGCCGTGCCCAGTGGTAGCTAATCGCGCCGGGGATGTGCCCCTTCCGCAACCAGATTTCGTCGTCGCCCAGATACTCGTTAATCGGCCGCGCATCAGCAAGGATCGTACCTGCTTTCCGCTGCAAAACATCGTCCACGGTCAACGCGATTTCGGGATGTCCCTTCTCCGGGAGATCGCCCTTCGGGTTGCCGAAGTACTCTTGCGTCACCGGCAGCTTGGCCGCTTTCCAACCCGGCAACCCACCATCAACGATGCGAATCTGCGTCACGCCAAATTTCTCGAGGAGGTACGCCACCATGCTGGCACTAAGGATTTCGTCGTTCGGCAGTTTCTCTCCCGTGGCGTAAATCAGGTGCAGCCGATTTTTGTCGATCCCTGCACGGATCAGCAACGCTTTCGTTAAGTCGTCGGGCAAGTATTGAACGGGGACGCCGTTATCGGTGCCGCGAAGCGTATCGAAATTGATGTGGTGAGCCGTCGGAATGTGCCCGCGAAAGTAATCCTTATACCCGCCACGCGTATCGAGCACGATCGGCCGCTTCGCAGGATCAGCCGATTCGATGAGCGCATTCGCCTCAACCGGCGAGATGATACCAATCTGCGCCTCGGCCAAATTCCCAAGACCAATCACCGCGCAGAAGATCAAAAGTTGACGCATGGATGGCACCCCGTATCCAGAATCCGCAATGACATCTTGATACAAGGGCAGGCGTCCGAAGGCCATAATTCGCCGCGACGTCAAATTAGCCGCGACGCGCAGGCTTTGCTTAGCGGAGCGCGTGGACTTCACCCATAGACAGGCAATCAACGAATTGGAATGACGCGCACGCGCTCCGCTCCGAGGACTTCGCGTCGCGGCTAATTCGCCGTTTACGCGCCGTAGTCGATCTCGTTGGGGTCTTCGACGCGGTGCTTCAGGATGAAATCGCGGCGGCCTTCGATTTGTCGATAATTGCGGCTTTGAGTGATTGATACGTTTTCATTGGTTTCACAATTAGCGGTGCAAGCGTGTCACGCATAAAAGCATCCGTACCATTTCCACATCTCTGTAGACTAAGAAGCTTTTTGAGTCCATTGTAAATATCTCCGGAAGCAGATTTCAGGTCATCTTGCGGTTTTCCCCTTTTCACACTCACTGCAAGAGCCTGTTCTTTAATTTGAAGCGCTTCCTGCAATTGCATCTCTTTGTTCTCTCGCACGAGTAGTGCCTCAATCACATCGTCGGCAAAAAGAAACGATTCCAAATTTCGCTCCGTGAGGACAAGATTACCCTTGCTTTCAACATCTGCTACTTCTTCTGCGGACTTATCATCTCGGTCCACCAAAGTTGTCACTCTCGAAGAAGGAAGAATTCGACTCAGGACATCTCTGACTGATATACCAGTCGTGATTACCTGATTGGACGACCCACCTGAGACAAATAAAAAGTCGGGATGATGAGAACCTAGGATTCGGTTATACATTTCGGCGTCAAAGTCCTTGCGTCGGTTGCCAACTGATGAGCCTTCACAAACGACGACGACACGAGGCGCAATTCTGGTTGACAGGGCATCGAGAGTGATGGACAAAAGCTTATCCCACATCACTCTACCGAGGTTACTCGGTACCAACTCACGCGGTGCGTCAGGATCCACCCCATCGAAATCAATTAAGCAAACAGACGTTGGATCTACTGCGATCATTTCTTGTGCAGCACGCAATACGCCGAGCGAATGGGTCGCAACCCACAGCTGACAGGCATCAGGGATTACTCTAACCATCTCATTCAGTAACTTTCCCTGCACACGCGTGTGCAGGTGGGTTTCCAATTCGTCGATACAATAAATGGCTTCGGAGAAAAAACGACGCTTAACGTGGAGATCGAGAAGGAGGTCGAAAGCCGCTTTCTCACCCCCGGACAAATTCTTGTAGTGGTAGGATTTTGAAACGCCTTTTTCAAAAAAGAAGGCACCTGCGCCAAGCGGGTCTGACACGCTGTTCAGTCGCAAATCGCCAAACACGTTTTGCATTGATGCTCGAATCCCTCCGATGAGTTCTTCGCGAAGAGCATGTACAGTCTTTGTGTCATTAGATTCGTCGTAGACACCTGCCATCGTGTCGTAAATAAGTCGACGATAGTTATCCGATACGGTCTGGTCATTGTCTATGACACGATTAACACGAACTCCATCAGACGGAATTGCAGGCCGATTTATTCCATCCACCGAGAAATCAGGATCATTGCGGTAGGCCGTCCGGACGTAAAGTGCACCCTTCTTTACTTCAGTATCGTCGTGAAGTTTAACATCGACAATTTCATTCCAATTGAACGCTTCAACCAGGTCTTTTCGGTAATATAAAGCGTCCTGATTGAAACCAAAACCCACTCGATGCTGATACCAGAGTAGAAAGGCATCGAAAAGAGATGATTTGCCGCACCCGTTAGGCCCAACAACAACTACCAACTTTGCTGTCTTCGGAATATCGCGAATAACGAGGTCGCTAAACCTCTTGAAGTTTTTCAATCGTAAAGATGCGACTCTCATAATTTGGGTTAGCCTGACGTAAATTATTTAACTACCGTTAACTGTTTACTTCCGGTGAACCAAACGTTATACTTTCAACATCGAAGCGAACAAATGGGGAGCCGGGGAAAGCACACTCTTTAGGGGCAACCCGGACGTGCTCTACCCCGCTCCCCTTCTTCGTTTCCTCGCCGTTTACGCCCCGTAGTCGATCTCGTTGGGGTCTTCGACGCGGTGCTTCAGGATGAACTCGCGGCGGCCTTCGACTTCCTCGCCCATTAATGTGCGGAACATCTTCTCGGCGGCGATCGCGTCGGTCATCGTTACGCGTAACAGCGTGCGGTGCTCGGGGTCGAGCGTTGTCTTCCAGAGTTCGTCGGGGTCCATTTCGCCTAGCCCTTTGAACCGCGTGATCGTCATGCCTTTTTCGCCGTTGCGACGAACTTCGCTTGCCAGCATTCGCAAGTGAAGCAAGTCGCGCTCGGATTCGCCAGACCTTAGCGTGAAGCGGATCGGCGGTTCGCGGCCGGCGATTCGCGGTAGCGGAATCAGGTCCGATGGCTGGAACCCGGCGTCGATGAGTTTGGCCATACCGCGGTTCAGCCCGCGGACTTCGTGCCATTCGTCGGTCGTGAAACGATCGACTTCGTCGGCAGGCACCACGGGTTTCGCGTTCGCATCGGTCGTCAGCGTCGCAGGGGCAGCCACCGCAAGCACCGCATCGCTGATCGCGATCTCGCGACCGAGCCGCGTCGATTCGCTCGAGCGGAACGCTTCGACTTCGTCTTGCGAATAGAAAAGGTGATCCTTCACGCCAAAGCGCACGTGGAACATCGGGCAGCCGCCCTTCGCAATGTCGTAGCGTTTCAGGTACGATTCCAGCGTGTGGCCACGGCGTTCGAGCGTGTGCGATGCGGTGTCGATCTCTTCGATTACGGGGAACAGCTTCTTCAGTTCGTCGGCAACTAGCGTGCGTGACGTGGCGTCTTTCGAGACGACGAGCGTGGTGTCCTTGAGGCCGCGGCTCATCAACTCAGTGCCCATTTCCGCGCGGGTTTGCACGAAGCGGACTTCGCGCTTCTGCGTGACTTTGAACAGCGGCGGCCGCGCGACGTAGAGGTTGCCGTTCTCGATGAGTTTGCGCATCTGGCGGAAGAAGAATGTGAGCAACAGCGTGCGGATGTGCTGGCCATCGACGTCGGCATCGGTGAGGATGACGATCTTGCCGTAACGCACTTTCGCGATGTCGGTATCGTTGCCGATGTCGATGCCGATCGCCGAGATGAGGTTCGTAATTTCCTCGTTTTTCAGCAGTTTCTCGAGCTTGGCGCGTTCGACGTTGAGCACTTTCCCGCGAAGTGGTAGCACGGCCTGGTACATGCGGTCGCGTCCGCTTTCGGCAGAACCGCCTGCCGAATCGCCTTCGACGAGGAACAATTCGCTCTTGTCGCGTTCGCGGGTCGTGCAGTCCATCAGCTTGCCAGGCAGCCCGCCACCGTTGAGGATCCCGCTGCGGATTTTGATGTTCTCGCGAGCCTTCTTCGCTGCGATTCGCGCCTCCGCCGAGAGGATCACGCGCTTGCAAATCAGCGTGCCTTCCTTGGGGTTCTTCTCGAGGTAATCCGTCAGGAATTCGTACACGACACTCGAAACGATGCCATCGACTTCGGGGTTATTGAGGCGAACTTTGATCTGCGATTCGAATATCGGGTCGGGGTGCGCGATGCTGATGACGGCGGTGAGACCTTCGCGGAAGTCGTCGCCGCGCAGGTCGACGCCTTCCTTGAAGATGTTGTTGTCCTTGCCATACTTGGTGACGGCGCGAGTCAGGCCGCTGCGGAAGCCCGTGAGGTGCGTGCCGCCGTCGCGGTTGTAGGCGTTGTTCGCAAAGCACTCTTCGATCTGGCTTTCGCTGATCGTGTATTGCAACGAGACTTCGACGAGTACGCCGTCGACATCTTTGCGAGCGTAAATCGGCGGATTGTGAACGACCTTTTCATCGCGGTTGAGGTACGCAACGTAATCGGCGATACCCGCTTCGGTGTAGAAGGTTTCGGAGCGACCTTCGCGTTCGTCGACGATGCTGATGTTTAAGCCGCGGTTTAGGTAAGCAATCTGGCGGAAGCGGTCCGCAAGCATGTCGTAGGTGAAAGTGAGGTCGCCGAAGATTTCCTTGTCCGGCATGAAGCGAATCGTCGTGCCGGTCACGCCGACGGGGGACGGCCCGATGTCCTTGATCTTCGTCTTGGCGTAACCGCGTTCGAAGGTCATCTGATAAACACGGCCATCGCGTCGGACTTCGGCTTCGCACCATTCGGAGAGCGCGTTCATCGCCTTGGCACCCATGCCGTGCAAACCCGCTGATACGCGGTAAGCGGCATTGTCAAACTTGCCGCTCGAACCCGCAACGGTGAGGACTTCCTCGAGCGTCGAGCGACCCGTCTCGGCCTTGATGCCAACGGGAATACCGCGACCATCGTCGGCGACGGTACACGAGCCATCGACGTGCAAGACGATTTTAATCAGCTTGCAATATCCGACGAGCGCCTCATCGACCGAGTTATACACGACTTCATACACAATGTGGTGCAACCCCGAACTACTCGTGTTGCCAACATACATACCAGGATTCTGGCGAATGTGCGCCGCATCCTTCAACGTCTTCACGTTGGCGTCGGTGTAGCTTGTATCGACGACGACTTTCGTTTCCGTGCTCATGCGAGAGTATCTCCTAGATGTCGTATCACCACGTTCCGGCGCGGAACTTCATGTCGGTGAGTTTGGTGCCGGGTAACTTTTTGCGCATCGCGTCCATGAGGCGTCGCTTGTGGAACTGCGTCAGTTCTTGCAACAATACGCCGTTGCGGACGTCGATTTCGAGAACGCCACGCCGCATGGCGAGCACGCGCGTGTTTTTGATCAGGTCGTCGCCCGCAACTTCGGCCCATGCAAATTCGAGTTGCTGGCGTTCGGACTTCCGGCCCCAGCCGCGCGCAGTGAACATCCGACCGAGAATATCGGCCAGGCTCTCCGGCGCAGTTTCGACTCGTTTCGGGTCGGCCATAAAATCCATTAAGAACGAAAGAAACAATTCGTAGGGGCACCCCTTGTGGGTGCCTGGGATGAACCTCCCCGTCTCTGGCGTAGGGACCGGCACCCACAAGGGGTGCCCCTACATTTAAAAGCGCAACTTCAAAACTCGCGTTGCGGGCTGGCACGATCAGTTTGCCAGTGGCATGACGAGGTACAGGTAATCGCCGACGCGGAAGACGGCGGGGCGCTGGCCGTCGGTCATTTCGAGTTTCAGGAACGGCTCGCCTTCGACGGCGCGGAGCATTTCGATCAGGTATTGTGGGTCGAACGCGATCTCGACATTCGCGCCCTTAAAGTCCGGCAGTTCCATCGTCACTTCGCTCGAACCGGTCTCGGCACCCTGGGCTTTCAGCGTGACTTTGCCTGGCTCGAACTTGAAATCGACGCGCTTCGTTTCCTCGTCGATCATGATCGCGGCTTGGCGAACCCGAGACAGGAACTCGGCGGTGGGCAACTGCACGCTGACGGG
>JAYSYI010000187.1:0-1987 GCA_043727665.1 Limnoglobus sp.
ACCGCAATTGAGTCCTACGACTGGAAAATCGAACGCATCACCCTGCCCGACGGGCAGTTCGGCGTCGTCTGCTATTTTTACGACATCACCGAACGCAAACTCGCCGAAGTGAAGTTGCAAGAGCAGACCGAAGCACTCGCGGACTTGCACCGCCGCAAAGACGAATTCCTCGCGATGCTCAGCCACGAACTTCGCAGCCCGCTCGCGCCGATAGCGAACGCGGTTCATCTCCTGCGATTGCAATCGGACGAAGATTCGCTGCAAAAACAGGCTCGCGGCGTCATCGAGCGGCAAGTCGGCCAACTCACGCGCCTCGTCGACGACCTCATGGAAGTCTCGCGCATCACCACGGGTCGCGTTCACTTGAGCAAAGAACGCATCGTCATCGGCGGCATCATTGAGCGCTCCGTCGAAACCGCGTTCCCGATGATGGAACAGCGCCGCCACACACTCACCGTGAGCGTACCCCCCGAACCGATCTGGCTCGACGCCGACGCCGGCCGCCTCGAACAAGTGATCGTGAACCTGCTGACCAACGCCGCGAAATATACTGAGGAAAATGGCTGTATTTGGCTTTCGGTCGAGGCGAGCGGGGAGCGTAAGCTCCCTGATGTCCAGACAGAATGCATCATTCGCATCCGCGATACTGGCGTCGGTATCGCACCCGGTTTGTTGCCGAGAGTTTTCGACTTGTTCACGCAAGCCGAACGCTCGCTGGATCGCTCGCAAGGCGGGTTGGGCATCGGCTTGGCGCTCGTGCAACGGCTCGTCGAAATGCACGGTGGCACCGTCGAAGTGACTAGCACGCTCGGCAAAGGCAGCGAGTTCATCGTGCGCCTGCCCATCTCGAAGGAGGAAATGAGAGGGATGAAGGTTGAACCCAACGGGAATTCATCTTTCATCCCTCATTCTTCATCCTTGAAAGTCCTGATCGTCGACGACAACGACGATTCAGCCGAGACATTGGCAATGCTGCTGAAGGCGTTGAAGCACGATGTCCGCACGGCGAACGACGGCCTCGCCGCACTCGAAGCCGCTTCGAATTATCGCCCCGATGTGGTGCTGTTGGACATCGGTTTACCGACGATGGACGGCTACGAAGTCGCCGCAAAAATGCGATTGTCACCCGCACACAAAGCCACGGTGTTGGTCGCGCTCACCGGCTATGGCCAAGACTCCGACCGGCAAAAATCAAAAGACGCGGGCTTCGACCACCACCTCGTCAAGCCCGCCGACTTCGCGAAACTCCAGCAGATACTGACCCGCGCATCCGAGCGAGCCAAGCATTAATTGGCTGTGAATCTTGCGGCTTTCTTCTCGCTGATGCGGTCAAATACTTCCTTGAGACTCGCGATTTTTGCGGCCCACTCCAAAAGTTGCTCTGTGGTGGCGAGATTGTTTTTTTCGAGACGTTCGCGTTCGTTAATCGCGCAAAAATATCGCGACTGGGCCACGAAATAATCGGGACGTTCGAGGAAGCCGAACGACTGATGCCAGGCGATGCTCGCTTCGTTTGCGAGCATCGCACCGCTGCGTAAAATCGGCTGGCCGTGCGCCACCAACCGATTGATCGCGCGTGCGGCAACCGTCGTGGCGTATCCGCGACGGAAGTAAGCGGGCCGCACGAACAGGCAATCGAGCAGCGGCGGCAGAGTCGGGCGGAGTTTCACGAGCGCGGCCGCAACGATTTGCCCCTCAATTTCCAGCACCGTTGAACACGGCGACCGTTCCCCGCGCACACTCCCAAAATAACCGTCGACGTATTCGGCTGCCTTTTTACGATACGATTTCATCGAATCGCATGCATACTCCGGGGCATAGCAAAACGAGTCGATGAAGGCATCGATGAGTTGGGCGCGATCCGAAGCTTCGCACGCGCGCAACCCATGTGTGGGCCGTTCGGGCCGTTGTGTCAATTTCAGTGAGTAATCGATCGTGACCCACGATGGGCGGAGGTGGACTTTGCCGTCGTAGTATTCGCGCTTCC
>JAYSYI010000188.1:0-1984 GCA_043727665.1 Limnoglobus sp.
GCGTCGAATCGTCACCACAAGCCGAACGAGATATTCCCGGCCACCCGATGGAAACGGTGAAAGCAGCTTTTCCGTAGTCGTCAGCCCGAACGGTGCCAATTCGAGTTTCGCGTACCCCATCGCTTTCTCTGAGAACGTCCAGGTCCGAATGGCGGTGCGCCCGGTCTCTTTGCCTTCGGTCACTTCAAAGCGCATCCGATAGGCATCGGCCCCGGCTTTCGTGTTGCAGTACTCGCCTTTCAGAATGCGGGCGAAGTAGATTCCCGGCGGTAGCGGCGTGAATTCCGGTGCGGCTTCTGCCGAATCGAACCCGGCGATACCACTCAGTGGCTTGCCCGTGCCGTTTGCAATCGCATTGGAATAGTCCATTGAACCCTCAGAGTTGGCGACGTGCGGCCCCGACGATGTGCCGGGGTTGAGCGTGTCGCGGTCGATCAGTTGGAAAGCATGAGCGGGTTACCTGAAGTAACTTCCGGCGTTGTCGGGGTTACCTGAAGTAACCCCGGCGTTCCGCGTGTCGTGGTCGATAAGTGGGAAGAGGTGAGAGTTGAGAAACGCCGAAGCGGCGGCAGAGTCAGCGAGTCGCCAAACCTTAATCGTGCGGGCATGGGCGGCGGGACGTTTCGAGAGGCGGGAACTGTCGTAACGCAACAGGCCATCAGCAACCAGTTCGCGGAATGCGGGTCCGACAACCTTTGGCGACATTCCCGGCGGAATGGCCACAAGTGCCCTCACGTCATCCGCGCACACTTTGCCCGTTTCGAGTGCCACGCGAATCGCGGCGTACTGTAACTTCCGAATGATGGCCGCACGGTGTTCGCGAAGTCGCGCCAAGGCTTCATCGCGGCGGCGTTTGCCTTCGACCAGACCATTGCAGTCGGTAACGTTGTCGAATAAACTGTACATTGCAAGTGCCTTTCTTCGACCGGGCCGTTACGAGCGGTGCCGGTCGTTTTCGTTAGCGTTGGTGTGGATGTTTGAGGATGGTTTTGCGAGCGATCCACTCGGCGCGGTTTGGGCAGTCGGCCTCTGCCCAGTCTCGCAACTCAGCCAATCGCCACCGGACGCAGCCCGGCGACAAGCGGACGGGTGCAGGCAGTCGGCCGGCGGCGTCCATCGTGCGCAGCGTCCGCAACCCGACTCCGAGCATTGCGGCGGCCCGGCGGGCATCAATGAGAAGCGGTTTCAGCCGACGACGTGTGTTCGCCGAATGCGGGCGAATGGGGAGTATCTCAACCACGGGCGGCCCCCTTCGGTTTGGTGGGCGCAGGTATTTCATCCCCGAATGCGATCCGGATTCCCAGAGATTCGAGCCTTCGGCGAGTGATGCGTTCCAGCAAACGATCTTTGCTACGTCGGGCCGAAAACAACGTGGCCAACAAGTACAGCGGGCTATCGCTGAATGGGACGGGCGGCGGATGGGCTTTCACGATGATGGCTCGCATGGTGTGGGCGTCCAATTGCGCCCTTCACCTATTGCAAGCCGTCACGAGATTTTCGTCGAATCTGGGTAATATCAAGCCGAAATGCGATAAATTTCCGTCGCGACGCCGTCATGACGGTTTGTTACGGCGCTTGTGACGGGAATTATAACCGCGATTATCGGCCGCATCTTCGGCGTCTTGTTGTTTGGCGATTTCTTCGATTTCTGCGAGTTGGTCGGAGCGTGCAATGTTGCTCGGAATTTCTGCCAACATATTTGCGGACAGTGGCACCTCTCGAACCTGTGATTGCTTTTGGGCTTTCTGATGTGCCTTGAATTTAATCCAGACGTAATTTTCACTCACCACGCCATCTCCTACGCCAAGGTGTGCAGCAATAGCATCGCGTGTTATTTTTTGGCCAAACTTAATAAACTGAGTTAACGCTTCTTGGACCATCGTGTCCGTAACCGTTCACGCCTTGCTTGGGATTAGCGACGGTTTCTGAGCCGGGTCTTTGTTCGCGGCGAGGGCTTTTCGCAGGAAGTCGAGGATGTCGCGCG